>PMHN01000143.1 GCA_003156695.1 Gammaproteobacteria bacterium | reverse complement strand
CGTTCCTGGTGCGCTCCGGGGTCCTGGTGTCGGTGCACTCCTTCGCCGCCGACCCGGCGCGCGGTATTTTCATACTCGCCTTTCTCGTGGTCATGATTGGCGGCGCGCTGAGCCTCTACGCCTGGCGGGCGCCGCTCCTGAAATCATCGGCGGGTTTTGAACTCGGCGCACGCGAGTCGTTTCTCCTCTTCAATAATGTGCTGCTGATTACCGCCGCTACCACGGTGTTCGCCGGCACCATGGCGCCTCTGATCTCGGATGCGCTCAAGCTCGGCACAGTCTCGGNNCCATGCTGCCGCTCACGGCGCTGTTGTCGGTCGGAATCCACTCCAGCTGGAAGCGCGGACGTCTGCGGGACAGCCAGCGCACACTGCTCATCACGCTGGTTGCCGCCGCGGTGATCGCCTGCGCTCTGGTGTACGGCATTTATGCTCACGGACATGTGCTGACTCCTGTTGGCGCACTGCTCGGGGTGTGGATCATTCTTTCCTCGCTTGCCGAGCCACTGTCGCGCTGGCGGCGCGGCCTGCGTGTCCCGCGCGGCATGCTCGGGATGACCATCGCGCACTCGGGATTGGGAGTTCTGGTGATCGCACTCACTGCCGTGCAGTCTTTCACTCTCGAGCACGATGTCGCGCTGGCGCCGGGCGCCACCACCACCGTGGGGAGCTATGCGTTTCGCTTCGATGGCGTGCAGGCTATCGAGGGCCCGAACTACGACGGCGTCGGTGCCACCGTTACGGTGAGCCGGGGCGGAGCGCCGGTGGCGGTACTCAAGCCGCAAAAGCGCCAGTACTGGGTCCAGCACCAGGCGACCACGGAAACCGCCATCCGCATGGATCACGGCAACAACATTCTCGTGGCGCTCGGAGAGGATCTGGGGGCCGGGCGCTGGAGCCTGCGCGTGCAGATCCGGCCGCTCGTGAGCTTTATCTGGCTCGCCGCCCTCATCATGGCGATCGGTGGGGCGGTGGCGGCATCCGACCGGCGTTATCGGAACTCCAAAGTGGCTGAAGCCGCGGCGCCCGGCGCTGCCGAGGGGAGTGCGGCTTGAACCGTTTCGCGCTGCCAATGGCGGTATTCGTGGCGCTGGTGGTGGTGCTGGCCATCGGCATCGAGCACTCCCCGCAAAAGGGGATCATCGCCTCGCCACTGATCGGCAAGCCCGCGCCACCCTTCTCACTGCCGAGTCTTGCCGATCCGGTGCGTGCGGTGGCTTCGGCGGATCTGAAGGGCCGGTGGTATCTGCTCAATGTGTGGGGCACCTGGTGTTTCGAGTGCCGCGCGGAGCACCAGATGCTGCTCGAGGCGCGTGACGCGCACGCGCTGCCGCTGATCGGGCTCGACTGGAAAGATGATGATGCGCAGGCGCGGGAATGGCTCACGCAGCTCGGCAATCCGTACGAGGCGGTTGCGCTCGATCACTCCGGCAGCACAGCAGTGGACTTCGGTGTCTACGGGGCGCCGGAGACTTTTCTCATCAACGCCCAGGGCATCATCGTCTACAAGTACGTCGGCCCGCTGACGCGCGATGTCTGGACGAACGAGATTCTGCCGCGCCTGCCGCCGCACGCTGCAGCCAGATCATGAGGCGCCGGGGCACTGTACTGAGGATGTTGGTGGTCGCGACGACGATTGCGGGTGCGTTACTCACCCTGCGCGCCTGGGCGGTTGATCCCACCGAGCTTCCCGACCCGCGCCTGCAGGCACGCTACCTGGCCCTGACGCACGAGCTGCGTTGCATGCAGTGCCAGAACGAGACACTCGCCGACTCGCCGGTGGAACTCGCCGCGGACCTGCGTCACCACGTGCGCGATTTGCTGCTGCAAGGCAAGTCCGACGACGAGGTGCGGGCGTGGATGGTGGCGCGCTACGGGGATTTCATTCTGTTCCGGCCGCGATTCTCGCCGCGCACGGCGTGGCTGTGGCTCGCACCGGGCGTTGCGCTGCTGATCGGGGCGGGGGTGTGCTGGCGCATCGTGCGTGGACGGGCAGCGCTCGTGGACGCCGACCGTGAGCCGGTCGCCGGAGACGACACCGAAGCGCAGGACACCCGCGGCTGATGGTCGGCTTCATTTTGTTGGCGGCGTGCCTCATGGTGGCTGCCGTACTCGTAGTGGCGGTGCCGCTCCTGCGCCGCGGACCGCTCACGCCGCCCGCGCGCTGGACCGCCGTGGCTGCCGCCGGGCTCCTCATCGTCGGTTCGACCCTGTTGTATGTCACGTGGAGCAACTGGCCGTGGCGAACGGCCCCGGCAGCTGACTCACCGCAAACCATGGTGGCGCACCTCGCGCGCCAGCTCGAGCGCAATCCGCAGGACGTTGCGGGGTGGCTGATGCTCGGGCGTTCGTACACGGTGCTGCAGGAGTACCCCCTCGCACTGCGTGCCTTCGAGCGCGCCGATCGCCTGAGCGATGGAAAAAATGCCGATGCCCTGACCGGCGAGGCCGAGACGCTGGTCTTAAGTGATAGCGAAGAGCTCGATGGGCGTGCCGCGCGGCTCATCGAGCGGGCATTGGTTGTCGCCCCCGATTCGGCCAAGGCGCTCTTTCTCGGCGCCATGATGGCGGCGCGCCGCGGTGAGCTGCCGCTCGCGCGGCAGCGTTTCACCAGGATCCTTGCGCTCAATCCCCCGGAGAATATCCGCGCGATCCTCGTGCAGCAGGTCGCTGCCATCGACGCGCAGCTGGCAACCCCAGGCGCGGGCGCCACCCCTGCGGCTCCTGGTGCCGTCCCGGCAGCCGTGAAAGTGCAAGTCACGCTCGCACCCGGGCTTAACGCTCCCGGCGGTAACTTCCCGCTGTTCGTGTTCGTGCGCAACCCTCAGCAGGCGGGTCCCCCGCTCGCCGTAAAGCGCCTGGAGAGCCGCTTTCCCCAGCAGGTCGAGCTGACCGCGGCGGACTCGATGATGCCCGGGCGGGCGATCGGGGCGGGAACGGCCGTGGAGGTGGTCGCGCGGATCGCGCGCTCCGGAAACCCCCTGGGGGCGAGCGGGGATCCATACGGGGAAATCACCTACCGGGTGGGGCAGGACGCGCTGAAGAGTCTCGTCATCGACCACGTGACGCCCTGAGACGACACGCTACGTCACCGTTTTCCCTCGCCTGGCCTGAGGGGTATGCTGAGCATGGGAAAAGGAACCTGTGCGACAGGAGAACAGCGATGGCCATCATCAGTCACGTAGGGCGCTCGTCGCAGCGCGGCTTCGCGTCCATGGAGACCGACCGCCAGCGGCAGATTGCCAGTATGGGCGGCAAGGCGGTGCCGGATGAAAAGCGCAGCTTTTCGCAGAACCGGCGTCTGGCGGCGGAGGCAGGGCGCAAGGGCGGGCAGAGCGTGCCGGGCGCCAAGCGCAGCTTTTCGCAGAACCGCGCGCTCGCCGCGCAGGCGGGACGCAAGGGTGGGCAGAGCGTGCCGGATGAGAAGCGCAGCTTCTCGCAGAANNATCCTGAGCTTGCCGCCGAAGCCGGCCGCAAGGGCGGGCACGCCAGTCACGGCAGCGGGACGCTGAGCTGAAGCGAGTCCGGGCCTAAGCCCGCAGCGCCACGAACCAGGCGCCCGCGGCAACCATCGCGACGCCCAGCCAGTTGATGGGCGATAAGCGCTCGCCGAGGAAGGCGACGCCGAACACCGCGACCAGCACGACGCTCAGCTTATCGAGCGGGGCGACGCGCACCGCATCCCCGGCGTGCAGAGCGCGGAAGTAGCACCACCACGATGCGCCGGTCGCAAGTCCCGACAGCACCAGAAATGCGTACGTGCGCGCGGATCCTCCCATGAGGGCGGGCAGCTGCCGCGTGGCGACAACCACGGCCGTGAGCACGATGAGAATCACGATGGTGCGGATCAACGTGGCGGCGTCGGGGTTCATCTGCGCAACGCCGACCTTGGCGAAGATCGCCGTGAGTGCGGCGAAAGCCGCGGACATCAGCGCCCAGATCTGCCAGGAAGCCATCGCGCGGCAGTGTCACATGAGGAACCGACGGGGCGCCAGAAGCGCGGGGCTCTCGCCTCGGGGGTGTCATTTCGCAAGCCGTATTGACCGCCGCCTGTCCGCGTACTACTTTCCAACGTCGAGCTAGGGGAGCCCCGGCAGGGGGCTGAGAGGCCAGCGGGCGCTTGGTTGAGCGCGGCATGGCGACCCTTGAACCTGATCCAGTTAATGCTGGCGTAGGGAAGTTTTCGCGGCGGCATTTTCCGGATCTCCCGCGCGTCTTCCGCGTCCAAGGAGTGTGCCGATGAATGCCCAGCTGAAAGTTGTCCACGAATCCCTGCCCGCATCAAGCAAGGTCTACCTGCAAGGTAGCATTCACAGTGGCCTGCGGGTGCCGATGCGCGAGATTACGCTGCACCCCTCCGCGGGTGAGCCGCCGCTGACAGTCTACGATTGCTCCGGCCCCTACACCGATCCCAGCGTCACGATCGATATCGAGCGGGGTCTTGCGCCCCTGCGCTCGGCGTGGATTCGCGCCCGGGGCGATGTGGAGGAGTACGCGGGGCGGCGCGTGCAGCTCGTGGATAACGGCCTTGGCGCCGGCGGCAAGGCGGCTCCCGAATTTTCCCGGTCAGGCTCGCCACTGCGGGCCCGCGGCGGCAAGGCGGTGACGCAGCTCGCCTACGCGCGTGCCGGGATCATTACACCGGAAATGGAGTACGTTGCGATCCGCGAGAATACCGGCCGCGCGCAGCGCACGGGCAGCGGCAGCGCCGACGGCAACTCCTGGGGCGCCAGCATTCCTGAGTATGTGACGCCGGAGTTCGTGCGCACGGAAATCGCCGCCGGCCGCGCCATCCTGCCCGCCAACATCAATCACCCGGAATCCGAGCCCATGATCATCGGGCGCAACTTCCTGGTGAAGATCAACGCCAACATCGGCAACTCCGCGGTGACCTCCTCGACTGCCGAGGAAGTCGACAAGCTGGTGTGGGCGATCCGCTGGGGCGCGGACACGGTCATGGATCTGTCCACCGGCCGCAATATCCACACCATCCGCGAATGGATCCTGCGCAACGCGCCGGTGCCGATCGGCACGGTGCCGATCTA
>PMHN01000319.1 GCA_003156695.1 Gammaproteobacteria bacterium | reverse complement strand
CCTCAGGCGAGGTGATCCTGATGACACTCCTCGGTGGCACCGGCACCTTCTTCGGCCCGGTGGTCGGCGCCGCCATTGTCGTGACGCTGCAGGAGTACCTCTCCGACATCGTCGGCGGATGGGTGACCGCCATCATCGGCGCGATCTTCGTCGCCTGCGTGATGTCGTTCCGCCGCGGTATCGTCGGGGAGCTCGCGGGACGGCTTCTGCGCCGCGACGCTAAGCTGCCGGTGGCCGGCGCGCCAGGCTGACGGCGCTCGCAAGCGGCACGTCTTCCAGCGATGCCGCCCGCACGTCCGGGAATGAAGCTTCCATCAGGCGGCAAAGCACCTGGCCGGGCGGGGTTTCCAGGTAGACGCGGCAACCGAGCTCGTACAGCAGCGTGACCGAGTCATGCCAGCGCACCGGGCGCGAGACATTGAGCATGAGATCTTCCGCCACTTCCTGCGCCTCCACGGTGGCACGGGCGCGGTGGTTGCTGACGTATGGCATGCGCGGCCGCTGCCACGTCACCTCGCGCGCGGCCGCGCGCAAGCGCGCCGATACACCATCCATCAGCGGGCAATGCGACGGGATTACAACCCGCAACGCACGAATGCCCGCGCCGTTCGTGCGGGCCTCTTCCGCCGCGAGAGCCAGCGCGGCGCTGCTTCCTGAGACCACGATTTCGGTTGGCGCATTGATGCTGGCGAGATACAGGGGCGAGCGCTCACTCACCCGTGCAATAAGTTCCAGCACGCGGCGCTCCGGCAAGCCCAGGATCGCCGCCATGCCGAAGCCTGTGGGCGTGGTCTGCGCCATGCTCTCCCCGCGCAGCTTTACCAGCCGCAACGCGTCAGCGAAGCTGAGCGCGCCGCACGAGACCGCCGCGGCAAACGCCCCTACCGAAAGGCCTGCAACGGCGTCCGCCTCCACCCCCGCAATACGCAGTGCACGTGCGGTGGCGACGCCTGCGATGACGGTGCCGAGCTGCACGGCGGCGGTGGAGGCGAGCGCCGCCGCACCATCAAGCTCGTCGAGGTTCACACCGAGGACTTGCCGGGCCTCATCCAGCGTGGCGCCCACCGCCGCATGCTCGGGCAGCCGCCGCAGGAACCCGGGCGTCTGCGCGCCCTGGCCGGGAAATA
This sequence comes from Gammaproteobacteria bacterium, assembly GCA_003156695.1. Classification (GTDB taxonomy): domain Bacteria; phylum Pseudomonadota; class Gammaproteobacteria; order Steroidobacterales; family Steroidobacteraceae; genus 13-2-20CM-66-19. Next base: position 21,269 of record PMHN01000319.1, on the reverse strand, counting down.
ACAGCGCAACCTGCATCAGGCGCCGGCCGCCCCGGCAGCCCAGGGATCCGCCACCAACCCGGCGCCGCTCACCGTACGCAGGAGGATGCGGCGCGAGGCGGATACATACTCGGCAAGCGCCACGGCGCCGCGCGGTGTTTCCAGCAGCGCGTCAACCTTCACGGGCAGCGCGGCCAATTCGGCNNGCTCGCCCACCCGCTCGCGAGCTCGAAGCCGACGCTCCCGGTCGGACCCCAGCACGACCCCAGGTTCACCAGGCGCATGATCTCTGCCACCGGCCCAAGCGCTGCGAGCGCGGGCACCTCGGCGCAGCGCCGCTCCGCATGCCAGGCGCGACGTGCCGCGAGCTCGAGCGGCTCGACAGCCTCCAGCACATCCCAGGATCGCAGCCACGCCGCGTAACGCTCGGAGCGCACCGCACCGCGTACGCCTACCGGGATCATCCCGTCCCGCGGTGTGCCGCGCCGCACGACCACCCACGGCGCGAGGCGCAACGCACGACTCACCCAGTCCGGCGGCGGCGTGTCGTATTGCAGAACCTCAGCAGCCGCGATGCGCAGCAGGGTGTGGGTGCGCAGCTCAGGACGCATTCCACTGCTCGCTCAGACGGCGGCGCACTTCAATCGAGGCGGCGCGAATCTCACGGGCCGCCGCCGAGCGCAGGCGCTGAGCGAGGTCGCGCGATCCGCCGCGCGCGTCCGCGATGGCGGCGATGAGCTCAGCACGCACTCGTTCCACGTCAGCACCCACCGGTGCCTCGGCGTTGATACCCTCGATGAGCTTGTGCACGAGTCCGAGTCTTGCGAAGGAGCGTACATCGTAGGCCATCGGCACGATGCGCTCGCCAAGAGACTCGACCTCTTCGACGGTGCGGCGTGTCACGCGTGCCGCCGCCTGTTTGCTCATGGCGTGCACGAGCACCTCCGGGGAGTCAAGCGCGAGAATGCGGTTGGCCTGGTAGCCATGGCACAGGAAGCCGCCCGAGATGGCCTTGCCGACCAGGAGCGCGATCACCGGGTGCCCGGCAAGCCGCGCGCTCGCGTACGCATCGACGGCCGCCGCGGCTGCCAGGTGGATTCCCAGAAGCTCCTCGCGCCGGCCATATGCCTGGCTCGTGACATCGACGATCGCGACAATGGGTCGCGCTCGTACGCCCTGATCGGCAGTCAGCGTGGCGCGCACATGGCGCGCCAGGGCCCAGGCCTCGTCCACACCGACTTCACCCTGGCGGGCGCGCGGAAAGCGGTTGCCCGCATCCGGAACCACCGCGATGTAGCGCGCAGTCTCGGCGCCCAGCGGCGCGTCGGCCACCCGCACCGTGCGTGGACCGGTTGCAGCGAGTCCCTGCTGGCCGGTGAGCGCCTGCAGCCAGGTGAGGCCCCGCTGCGAGAGTGCGGGCGCTGAGCTCATGGCGCGCCCTCGCGGCGCCAAACATCCCGCAGTGCGCGCGGCGTGGGCGGCAGCGCCACGTCTATTCGCGCCAGACGCTCGGCAAAGCGCTCCACCTGTTCACTGCGCACGCGCGCTGGCGGGTTTGCGAACGCGCGCCGCACCTCGCCTGCGATCTCATCGACGTCGTCTTCGAGCAGCGCATCCGCCAGTCCGGTCGCGTAGCGTTGCTCTCCGCCCATGAGACTCCAGATCAGCGCGCGGTCGCTGGCGTCAAGTTCCGCGATACCCGCTTCCTGCTCGATCACCTCCGGGCCGTTCATGCCGAGCCGCGCCTGGCGCGTCATGATGAGCGTGCTGCACAAGGCCGCGGCGAGCGACATGCCGCCGTAACAACCGACTATGCCCGCAACGACGGCCACGACCGGCACGTGCCGGCGCAGCGCGATAATGGCCGCCTGGATTTCTGCGATCACGGCCAGCCCGAGGTTGGCCTCCTGCAGCCGCACACCGCCGGTTTCCAGCAGCAGCACCGCGCGCACGGCCGAGCCGCGCTCGCAGTCCCGTAACGCGAGTTCCAGCGCGCCGGCGATCTTGGAACCGGAGACCTCCCCGATGCTGCCGCCCTGGTATCTGCCTTCGACGGCCGCGACCACGGCGGCGTTGCCGTCGATGAGACCGCGGGCGATTACCACGCCATCGTCGGCCTGCGCGACCACCCCCTGCAGCGGCAGCCAGGGAGATTTAAGAACATCGAATGGCCCGAGCAGCTCGCGGAACGTGCCCTCATCCAGGACCGCACGCGCGCGCTCGCGCGCCGGCAATTCGATGTAGCTACGGCGCCCGAGGAAGTGCTCGCGCGAGCCAGCAACGCCACTCATGCGCGCAGCGCCTCGGCGGCCTGCTCGAGCCGCAGCATGACCACTCCCGGGGTGGCGCCGAAATCATTGATCTCGATCAGCGCGGCACCCTCAAAGCGGCCGAAGAAGCGATCCAACACGTTTTTCCACACCGCTGCGAACCCATCCACGCTCGTGGTCACACTCACATGCGCATGTTGGTCGGACGAAGGCTGGAGCAGAACCTCCAGGTCCCCGGAGCCGACGACTCCCACGTGCGCACGGCGCGTCAGAGGCTCGCGTGCGGGGTAAGTGAAGCTCAGACGTTCCATGATTGCACCTCATCCAGGAACAGGCAGGCGGCGAGCAGATCCGCGCAGCCACCCGGGGACGCGAAGCGGCGGAGGAGCTCCGCATCGAGTGACAGGAGCGCCTCCCACCCTGCAGCCGTGGCGGTGCCGCCCAGCGCGAGCACGCGACTTGCACCACGCCTGGCGGCCGCAACCGCCGGCCGACCGCCCCGATGCAGGAGACAGGTGTCATCGAGACTCGCCATGATTGCCATCAGCGCGTCCAGGCGGGCGCGTGTTTCGTCGGCGCCGCGCGCGCGCGCGCCGCGCAACGCCGGCAGCCCGACCCTGAGGACATGCGGGAAGCCGCTGGTCGCCTCACCGCGTGCACCGCGCACGCCAAAGCGCCGGCAGGCGCGTGAGCCGTTACTGGGAATCTGCGGTGCGTGCCGGTCGGGCAGTCGCGCGAGCGTTGCGGCGATGGCGGCGATCTCCTCCAGGGCCGCGCCCTGCGGCGCGATGGCAAGCGCGGCGACCAGCAGTCCCATCACCCAGATGGCACCGCGGTGCGCGTTGCTGCCGCCGGTGGCGGCCAGCATGCGTGCTTCCGCCTGACGGCCGAGGGCCCCGAGGTTCTCGCGCAATTCAAGGTCCGGTGCCGCGCCGTGCGCCTGCAGCGCCATGCTGTGAAAGCTGCCGCGCAGGGAGTGCGCCGATCGCAGCAACCGCTCAAGATCCAGATCCTCGTGTGCCCCCGGGCCGCGCTGGTCAACCAGTCCCGGCTTGGGAGTCAGCAGGGCCTCCGCGACGAGTGCCTGCACCGCGCGATTGGCGAGCTCCCGGGCGCGCGCCTGGGTCCCGCACTGCGCTTGGGTCCCGCACTGCGCCGCCGGCACGTCAACGAGCGGCGGTGACGGCAATGACAGCGCTGGCGATCCCATGGTGCGCTTACCAGCTGCGAAAGCGGTCGGGCGGCTTGTAGAGCCCGTCCGACCAGGCGACGAGGTCCTCGATGCTGCGGGCGGCGAGCAGCGTGCGGCTGGCGTCGGCGCGCCGCACGCCGAGATCTTCGGGATACGCGACGATGCCGCGCGCGCGCAGGCCGGCGCTGCGCTGCGCGTCGGCCTTAAGGCCAATGGAGGTGGCCCCCGCGATCGCCGCCAGGGCCGCACGTCGCTCCGCCGGCCCTTCCGCCTTGTACAGGTAGGCGATGCCCTCCTCGCTCACCACGTGGCTGACATCCTCGCCGTAAATCATGACCGGCGCGACGGCGAAGCCGCTTTGCTTGCCGACCGTTATGGCATCCAGCGATTCGACCAGCGCGGGTACGCCGCCGCGGCTGAAGGTTTCCACGAGCTGCACCACGAGCTTGCGCCCGCGCACGATGGGAGCATCCGCGGTGATCAGGCTCAGCCACGCGGGCGAGCTGTGGCGCCGCCCTTTTGGGTCGTGGCCCATGTTCGGCGCGCCACCGAACCCGGCGAGCCGACCGAGCGTCACCGTGGAGGAATTGGCGTCCCCGTCCATCTGCAGCGTCGAGCCGATAAACAGGTCGACACCATACTGGCCGGCGATCTGGCACAGCACGCGGTTGGAACGCAGACTGCCGTCGGCGCCGACGAAAAAGACATCGGGACGAGCGCGTACGTAATCCTCCATGCCCACCTCGCCGCCAAAGCAGTGCACGCTCTCGACCCAGCCGCTTTCAATGGCAGGAATCAGCGTCGGGTGCGGATTCAGCGCCCAGTTGCGGCAGATCTTGTGCTTCAGGCCCAGGGATTCGCCATAGGTTGGCAGCAGCAGCTCGATGGCCGCGGTGTCGAAGCCGATGCCATGGTTCAGGGAAGTGACCCCGTGGCGCTCATAGATGCCACGGATCACCATCATGCCCATCAGCACCTGCAGCTCGGTGATGTCGCGCGGATCACGCGTGAACAGGGGCTCAAGCGCGAACGGCCGGTCCGCGGGCACGATGAGATCGACCCAGGAGCCGGGAATGTCGACGCGCGGCAGCTCATCGACGATCTCGTTCACTTGCACCAGCACGATGCCGTGACGGAACGCCGCGGCTTCAACGATAGTAGGCGTGTCCTCGGTATTGGGCCCGGTATAGAGATTGCCGAAGCGATCGGCCTGCTGCGCGCACACCAGCACCACGTGCGGCGTAAGGTCTACGAACATGCGCGCATACAGCTCGATGTACGTATGGATCGCACCGATCTCAAGCTTGCCGTCCTCCAGCAACTGTGCGAGGCGCAGGCTCTGCGGCCCGGCGTACGAAAAATCCACCCGGCGCGCGATACCGCGCTCAAACAGCGTCAGATGCTCCGGCCTGCTGATGTTCGAGATCAACAGGTGCAGGTCGTGCACCTGCGCCGGATCAACCTGCGCCAGCGAACGCGACAGAAAATCCGCCTGCTTCTGGTTGTTGCCTTCCAGCGCGACGCGATCGCCCGGACGCAGCAGCGCCTGCAGCACCGCGACGATATGCTCACCCCGCAGCAGCTTGCCGTCGACGTGGGCGGCGACCGCCGCGAGCCTCGCCAGCTTCGCCTCCCGCAGCCGCGTCCAGGAGGAGCGCCCGGTGGCGGCGCGACTGGTGTCGCCTGCCTTGAGGGTGAGCGGCGGTTTCACTTGGTGCGTATGCCGAGGTTTCTGATCAGGAACGCGTAAATATCCGCGTTCTGATCGATCGCCTGCGACATGGTGCCGCCACCGCCGTGACCGGAGGCGTGCTCCAGGTACAAGAGCACCGGGGCAGGTCCCGCCTGTGCCGCCTGCAATGCTGCCGCGAACTTGAAGGAATGCATGGGCATGACGCGCGTGTCATGGTCGCCGGTGATGATGAGCGTCGCCGGGTATTTCGTTCCCGGATGAACGTTGTGCACCGGTGAATACGCGTACAGCGCCTTGAACTCCTGGGGATCCTGCGGTGAGCCGTAGTCCCCCATCCACCCGGCACCCTGGCCGAACTTGTTGAAACGCAGCATGTCCATGACCCCTACGGCCGCCACCGCGGCGCCGTACAGGTCAGGCCTTTGAGTCACGCAGGCACCCACCAGCAGGCCACCGTTTGAGCCGCCGATGATGGCGAGCCTGGGCGTTGAGGTGTAGTGCTGCGCAATGAGCCATTCGGCCGCGGCGATGAAATCATCGAACACCACCTGCTTGTGGGTGAGGATCGCCTGCCGATGCCATTTCTCCCCGTATTCACCGCCGCCGCGAATGTTGGCAATGGCGTATATGCCGCCCATTTCCAGCCACGCGATGCGCGCGGGACTGAAGGTGGGCACCATGGGAATGCCAAAGCCGCCATAGCCATAGAGCAGCACCGGGTTGTGGCCGTCGAGCTTCAGCCCCTTGGCGTACGCGAGGGTCATGGGAATCCGCGTCCCATCCTTGCCGGGATAAAACACCTGGCGTTCCTCGAACCGAGTCGCATCAAACGCCACCTGGGCCGCGCGAAACACCGTGCTGGTTCCGGACTCCAGGTCGTAGCGGTACACGGTCGGGGGCGTGATGAGATCGCTGAAGAGGTAGAAGACCTCCTTATCTTCCGGGCGGCCCCCGAAGCCCAGGGCGTCACCCGGGCCGGGCAGTTTCACCTCCCGGTGCAAGGCTCCATCGAGCCCGTAGACGAGGACGCGGCTGTGCGCGTCATGCAGCGTCTGGACGATGAGCTGGTGATTCACCAGCGTGACGCTCGACTCCGTGATATCGATTGCGTCCGCACCGTGCGCGATGACTTGCTGCCAGTGCGCGCGCTCGGGATGCTGCGGGTCGATGGCGATGACCCGCCCATTGGGGGCGTCGAGGGTCGTGAGAAAGTACAGCTTGCCGAGGTCGGACCCCACGTACATGTACGCGGCCTCGAAGCCGGAGGTCACGGGCACAGCCTTGAGCGGCGCCAGGGTCAGGTCGACGAAATAGATGTTCTCCACACCCTTGTCACCCACCTCCCCTTCGCCGGCGGCAATTACCAGCCAGCGGCCGTCAGTCGAGAGGTGCGGTTCGTACTGCCAGTCAGGGTGCGCGGGGTCCGAGAATATGAGGCGGTCCGCGGTCGCCGGTGTGCCGAGCGCGTGGTAGTACACGGCATCGCCCAGATCCTGGGTACTCAGTTCCTGTCCGGCCCGCGGCGCCGGGAACGCGCTGTAGTAAAATCCCTTGCTGTCGTGCGCGAACGCCGGTGCGTAGTACTTGGTGTGCCGCGCCACGTCCGGTAAGTCCTTGCCGGTGTCCAGATCGCGGACTCGCCATTCGATCCAGTCGGAACCGGCTTCCGAGACTCCGTAGGCGAGGTGTGTGCCGTCCCGCGCCGGCACATAGCCGGTGACGATGAGATTGACGCCAGTGGACAGCTCGTTCGGATCCAGCACCACCGTGGCCGGGTCGTTCAGGTGCCTGGTCGTGTAGAGAACGCTTTGATCCTGGTGTCCGCTGTTACGCGTGTAGTAGTAGCGTCCGCCCTCCTGGAATGGCAGGCCGAATTTCTCGTGCTCGTAGAGCGCGGCAATACGCGTACGCAGCGCGTTGCGCTCGCTGATCCCCGCGAGGTAGTCATCCGTCAGCTTGCCCTCGGCACCCACCCAGGCGCGGGTTGCCGGAGAATCCAGCTCCTCCATCCAGCGGTACGGATCGGGAACCCCGATTCCGTGATACTGGTCGACCACGTTGCCGCGCGGTGCCGGCGGGTACTTCAAGCTGCCGTCGGCCTGTGCGGCGGCACAGAACAGGCCCGCGGCGAGCAACGCCACGGCGTTCCCGGCCAGGCTCCAGTATGCGGATATGCGGCGTGACATGACGTGGCTGCTCCCCTCTTGCGAATGAAATCCGCGACGATTATGCCCACCCCGTCTGCACGGCGTAACTATTCCTCACCGTGGGACCCAAGCGCTGCCGCGACGCTCCTTGTAATATCCGCGACATGCCGCAGCACATCGGAATCATTGCCTGCTCGGCCGAAGGGGCGGCGTTGTGTTACCGCACCATCTGCCTTGAGGGCGCGCATTTCCTCGGCACGCACGATCACCCCGAAGTGACGATGCACACCCACTCCCTGGCCGCTTACATGCAGTGCATCGAGCGCGGCGACTGGCAGGGGGTCGGGGAACTCATGCTGTCTTCCGCCAACAAGCTCGCGAGGGCTGGCGCGCACTTTCTTATCTGCCCGGACAACACCATCCATCAGGCGCTGCCCTGGATTGAACGGCGGCTGCCACGACCGTTACTGCACATCGCCGAAGTGGTGGCAACGGAGGCGCTCGGGCGCGGCTACCGCAGACTCGGGATAACGGGCACACGCTACCTCGTCGACAGCGAGGTCTACCCGGAGAAGTTGAGTGCGCGTGGACTTGAGTACCTGCGCCCCAACCCTGCCGAGCGCGCCGAGATCAACCGCATCATTTTCGATGAGCTGGTGTGCGGTGTGTTCCAGGGCGCGGCAGTGGAATACTTTCAGCGGGCCTTAGGCCGGATGAAGAACGAGGGCTGCGACGCGGTGGTGCTCGGCTGTACCGAGATTCCGCTCATCATGAACGATTCCAACTCGCCACTGCCGACGCTCGACTCCACCCGCCTGCTCGCGCGCGCGGCGCTGCGCCGGGCGGCCGACGCCGGCGCACGAGCCTAAGCGCAGGCCAGCGCGCTCACGCGCGCAAGCTGCCGCCTTACTTCGCGAACTTGAAGGAAACCTTCACCTTCGCCCGGTAGGCCTTGACCTTGCCTTTGTCGACAACCATGTCCAGCTGCTCGACCTCGACGATGCGCAGGTCGCGCAGGGACTTCGAGGCCTGGGCGACCGCGACTCCTGCGGCCTTTTCCCACGACTCGGTGCTGGTTCCGACCAGTTCGATGATCTTGTAGACGCTGTCGGCCATGGAAGCTCTCCGTTTGCTTATTGTTCGGCCCGCGCGCCCCTCACGGCGGCGCAGCGCAAGTCATATTGATGCCGGCCCGCTGCAATTGCAACGCGCCGGCGCTGCGTAAAGCGCCTCAGTCGACGGTAGTGCGGGCCGGTCGATCCGGGCTTCGCCGGGCAGGTGTTTGTGTGCGGGCCTGCGCCGGACGGCGCCACACGGGGCGCCGCACCAGCGTGCTCTTGCCAAACAGCGACTCAACCAGATCCACGGCCAGCACCGCCGTGCGATTGTGCACGTCGAACGCCGGGTTCAGCTCCACGATGTCGAGCGATGCCAGGCGGCGCGTATCGGCGATCATCTCCATGCACAGCTGCGCCTCGCGGTAGGTGGGGCCGCCGGGCACCTGGGTCCCGACGCCGGGTGCGATTTCCGGATCGAGGAAATCCACATCGAAGCTGACGTGCAGATGCGTGTCGGCGTCGAGGCCGGCGAGCGCCTGCTCCATGGTCTGCCGCATCCCCATCTCATCCACGCAGCGCATGTCGAACACGTCCAGTCCCTGCTCGTGAACGAAACGTCGCTCGCCGTCATCGACACTGCGGATGCCAATCTGCCGCACCCACGCGGCTTCGATCGCCGGCGTCTTACCGCCGATCTGCGTGAGCGGGCGCGGACCGAAACCGCACAGCACCGCCACGGGCATGCCGTGCACGTTACCGCTTGGTGAGAGCTCGCTGGTGTTGAAATCCGCGTGCGCATCCAGCCACAGCACGCGCAGCTTCCTGCCCGCCTCGCGGCAGTGGCGCGCCACCGCGCTGATCGAGCCAATGCCGAGGCAGTGGTCCCCGCCCAGGAGGATCGGCAGTCGCGAGCGTTGCAGTTCGCCGTACACCGCCTCGTGAACCAGCTCATTCCAGCGCACTACCTCGGGCAGGTGCCGATAGCCCTCTACGGGCGGCTGCCAGGGGTTCCCCGGCCCATTGAGATTCCCGAGATCCACGACTTCGAGCTCGCGGCCGCGCAGCGCCGCGGCCAGGCCTGCCACGCGCAGCGCTTCGGGTCCCATGGATGCGCCGCGGTCCGCCGCGCCGACATCGGTGGGCGCGCCGATAAGACTCGCCGTCCGCGGGATCACGCCGGTACTCCCGGCCGGCTGGCAACGCTCGCGGCCTGCGGGGCGAGCAGGGCGAACAAGTCCTTCGGATCATCCAGGTCCGGCACGAGGTCGATCTGCTGCTGCGCGCCGCGCTCCTCGTGATGGGTGCGCAGCAGATAGCGCAGTGAGGAAAAATCTTCCAGCGCAAATCCCACCGAGTCGAAGATGGTCACGTCGCGCTCACTGCTGCGCGCGGGACGCTCGCCGGCGAGCACCTGCGCGAGTTCGGTGACGGGAAAATCAGCGCCCAGCTGCTGGATCTCACCCTCGATGCGTGACTGCGGTTCGAACTCCACGACCACGCGCGCATCCGCACGCAACAGGATCTCACGGTGCAATTCGGTCTTTCCGGGGCAATCTCCGCCAACGGCATTCAGGTGCACGCCGGGAACGATCATCTCCGGGGTGAGAATGGTGGCATTGCACTTGTCGGCGGTGACGGTTGTGATGATATCGGCGCCCTCAACGGCTGCCGCGGTCGACGCGCAGCGCACGACTTTCAGCCCCGGTAGCCGCAAGCGCGCGAGGTTTCTTTCCAGCTTGTCCGTGGCGCGGGCGTCCGTGTCGTACAGGCGCAGTTCGCGCACTCCCAGCATGTGATGAAACGCGATGGTCTGGAATTCGCTCTGCGCGCCGTTGCCGATGAGCGCCATCACGCGGCTGTCGGCCCGGGCCATGCGAGTGGCGGCAAGTGCGGAGGTCGCCGCCGTGCGCAACGCGGTGGTCAGTGTCAGTTCCGACAAGAGCAGCGGGTAACCGGTCTGCACGTCCGCCAGCACCCCGAACGCGGTGACGGTGAGCAGGCCCACCGCGGTGTTCTTCGGATGGCCGTTCACATACTTGAAGGCATACAGCCGCCCGTCGGATGCGGGCATCAGCTCGATTACGCCTAACTCCGAATGTGTCGCGTGCCGGGGGGATTTGTCGAAGGCGCTCCAGCGCAGGTAGTCACTCTCGATCTCCGACGCGAGCTCCTTGATGAAGCGCGCGGTCCCACGCCGTGCGACCAGTTCCTGAACGCGCTCAATACCGATGAAGTCGACCATGGTGTTCTCCCGCCCGTGGGACCATGGTCCGGTGTGCTGCAACCAAAATAAAGCCAGAAAGTTGCTCAGATTTTGACGTTACCTGATCAAATCGTCATACTATGTTGACGTTTTGATCATAAAGCAGACCCATGGACGATACCGACCGCCGGCTGATCGGCCTGTTACGAAACGACGCCCGGGCCTCGGTGGCCTCGCTCGCCAAGGCGCTCGGCGTGGCGCGCGGCACCGTGCAGAACCGCATGTCGCGCTTAGGCAAGAACGGCACCATCGTCGGCTACACCGTGAGGCTGAAACCGGATGTGGAGGAGCAGCGGATGCGCGCCTTCATGACCGTGTCGGTCGAGGGCAACCAGGTGGATTCGGTGCTCAAGGCGCTGCGTGGCGATCCGTCGGTGGCGGCACTGCACAGCACCAACGGCCGCTGGGACATCGTCGCGGAGTTGCGTGCCGACAGCCTCGAGGGTTTCGATCGCGCGCTGGCGCGCATCCGCCTGGTGGAGGGAATCTCGCAGACCGAGACCAGTCTGCTGTTATCCACGTTCAAGTTCTAAAGGCTGCGTGCGCGCCTCAGTACCAGTGGTCGTCCGCGCCTTCCAGGCCCTCCCAGACGTCGACCTTGCCGACGCCGCGGTCTGCCCGGAATGATCCGAAGCGGCCGGCGTGAAACGCCAGCGGCGTCCCCAGCTTCTGCTCAACCGCCAGCACCTCGCCGATCACGATCAGGTGATCTCCCGCGTCGTGCAGCGCGTGCACACGACAGTCGAGGCGGCACAGGGCGCCGTCGAGCTGCGGGTGACCCTCGAACTTGTCGGCCGTGCGGCGCGAGAAACGCAGCGCGAGCTCGCGCTGCTCGTGACACAGCACGTGCACCGCGAAGGCCGAGCGGGGAGTGAACGCCGCGACACCGCTGCTGCTGCCTGCCAGGCACCACAGGATCAGTGGCGGCTCGAGTGACACAGAGGTGAAGGAGTTCGCTGTCATGCCAAACAGCGACCCGTCCGGCCGGGTGGCCGTGACAATGGTCACACCCGTGGCAAACAGCCCAAAGGCATCGCGCAAGGCGCGGGTCGAGAGGGGTGTAGTCGTCAAGCAACCACCTTTAGAAGTAGTAGCGGCTAAGCGTATCAGCCACGCACACCGGCTTCTCACTCCCCTGCACCTCGATGGTCACCCGGGTTTTCACCTGCACCGCTCCACCCCCGACCTCTCCGGCTCCCAGGATCTCAGCACGGGCGCGGACTTGCGAGTCGGCGCGTACGACTGCCGGAAAGCGCACGCGATCGCAGCCGTAGTTGATGCAGAGCTTCGCCCCCGGCGCGTCGATGAGCTGCGGCAGGAAGTGATACGCCAGCGCCAGCGTCAGAAACCCGTGCGCAATCGTGCCCCCGTATGGCCCCTGCGCGGCGCGCGCCNNCGACGTGAATCCACTGGTGATCATCGGTCGCGTCCGCGAAAGCGTTGATGCGCGCCTGTTCGATAGTGAGCCAGGCGGTCGGGCCGTAGAGGCGACCTATGGCGGCCTGGAACTCCTGCGCCGATGCGAACCTGTCCGTCATGATGGCCCCGAAAGCAGGGTCAGCCAGTCGCGATCCTTAGGCCCGTAGGCAACAAAAAACGGGTTGCGCACATCTTCTTTCGTGTTGTATTCGAGGCTCGCCCCATCGAGGCGGCTGACGATGCCACCGGCCGCAGTGACCACTGCGTGCGCCGCCGCCGTGTCCCACTCGCTCGTGGGCCCGAGGCGCGGGTAAACGTCCGCGGCGCCTTCGGCAACCATGCACAGCTTCAAGGCGCTCCCCACCGGGACGAGTGTATGGGGCCCAAGGCGCCTGAGAAATCCCGCCAGGGAATCGCCCGCGTGCGAACGGCTGCCAACCACGCGCACCGGCGAGGCGCAGCGTGCCGCGATGTGAATCTCATGGCGCGCCCCGCCGGCGTCCTGTCGCCAGGCGCCGCCGCCTGGCAGACCCTGGTAGCTCACGTCCGTCACCGGTACGTGCACCACTCCGAGGGTGGGCGTGTGAGCCTCGATGAGCGCAATGTTGACGGTGAACTGCCCGTTGCGGTCGAGAAACTCCCGCGTACCATCGAGTGGGTCCACGAGCCAGTAGCGGCCCCACTTTGCCCGTACGGCGAACGGACTATGAGCCGACTCTTCGGACAGTACCGGCACGTCCGGCGTGAGGGCCTCGAGACTCTCCATNNCATGATCAGCCGATGCGCCCGCAGATCCGCCGCGGTGAGCGGCGATGAATCGCTCTTGAGGCTGGCTGCGAATTCGCCGCTCGCGTAGACCTCGAGGATTTCCTGCGACGCGCGCCGCGCGATGTCGGCGACACGCATCAGTAACTCGCGCGTTGCACCCGTCATGCGCCGCCGGCCCCCTGCCAGGCTTCCAGGCGGGCGATGATAAACTCCGCGGCGCTTTGGGCGTCCATGGTGGTGGTGTCGATGCGGATTTCCGGCTTCTCCGGGATTTCATAGGGCGAATCGATGCCGGTGAAATTCTTCAGCTCGCCCCGCCGCGCCTTGCCGTACAGGCCCTTGACGTCGCGGCGCTCGGCTTCCTCCAGCGGCGTGTCGATGAACACCTCGAGGAACTCCCCGGGCGCGAACAGATCGCGCGCCATGCGCCGCTCGGACCGGAAGGGCGAAATAAAGGACACCAGCACAATGAGGCCGGCATCCACCATCAGGCGCGCAACTTCGGCGACGCGCCGGATGTTTTCCACCCGGTCCTGCGCTGTGAACCCGAGGTCCTTGCTGAGCCCGTTGCGCACGTTGTCACCGTCGAGGAGATAGGTGTGCCGGCCCTGCGCCGTGAGCCTGGCCTCGATACGGTTGGCGATGGTCGACTTGCCCGCGCCTGACAGCCCGGTGAGCCACAACACGCAGGCGCGCTGCCCCTTTTGCCGCGAGCGTGCCTGCTGGTCGACGTCAAACGCCTGCCAGTGAACGTTCTGCGAGCGCCGCAATGCGAAGTTGATGAGGCCCGCCCCCACAGTGTTGTTGGTGAGCCGGTCGATGAGAATGAACCCGCCCAGCGCCCGATTCACGGCGTAGGGCTCGAACACCAGGTCGCGATCGAGCTGCATCTCGCATACACCGATGTCGTTGAGCTCGAGCCGCTCCGCCGGCAGCCGCTCGAGCGTATTGACGTTGATCTTGTGCTTGAGCGGGGTGATCGTGGCGGTGCAGGTGCGCGCCTGCGACTTCAGCAGGTACGTGCGCCCCTGCAGCATCGGCTCCTCGTGCAGCCAGATGAGCGTCACCTCGAAGTGCTTTGCCTCCGGCGGCAGCGCCTCGCTGGCAGCAATTATGTCGCCGCGGCTGACGCCGAGCTCACTGTCCAGCGTGAGAGTGACCGACTGGCCGGCCTGCGCGCGCTCGAGATCGCCCTGCGCCGTGACGATGCGCGCGACGCGGCTCTCGTACTCCCCCCCAGGTAGCACCCGCACCCGATCGCCCGGGCGCACGCTGCCGCTCACGATCTGCCCGGCATACCCGCGGAAGTCCGCGTTTGGCCGGTTCACCCACTGGACCGGAAAGCGCAATGGCAGTCCAGGCGCTTCGTCCACCACAACCTGCTCAAGATATTCAAGCAGCGTGGGCCCCGCGTACCACGGCATGTTGGCGCCGGGGTGCACCACATTGTCGCCGTACACGGCCGCTAGCGGGATTGCAGTGATGTCCTTGAGTCCGAGAAGCGCGGCAAAGGCGCGATAGTCGGCGGCCAGGCGCTCAAAGGTCTCGCGCGAGTACCCCACCAGGTCCATCTTGTTGACCGCAAGTACCACCTGCGAGATCCCCATGAGACTCGCCAGAAAGCTGTGGCGGCGCGTCTGCGTGAGCACCCCCTTGCGGGCGTCGAGGAGGATCACCGCGAGCTGCGCCGTCGAGGCGCCGGTCACCATGTTGCGCGTGTACTGCTNNCCCTGCTCGCGCTCGGCGGCGAGCCCATCCACCAGCAATGCAAAGTCCGGCTCACCGCCGCGCGTGCCGAGGCGCTTTGAGTCGCGCTCGAGCGCCGCGAGCTGATCGTCCGGAATCAGCTGCGATTCGTACAGCAGCCTGCCGAGCAGCGTCGACTTGCCGTCATCCACGGACCCACAGGTGATGAACCGCAGCAGGCTGTGCTGCTCAGGCGGGCGTGGGGCTGCGTCGCGGTCCATCGGAAATAACCCTCGAGCTTCTTCATCTCCATCGAAGCCGCCGCGTCGTGGTCGATCAGGCGTCCGGCGCGCTCGGAGGTTCGGGCGAGCAGCGTTTCCCTGACAATGGCCGCAACGCTGTCTGCCTCGCTCTCGATGGCCGCGGTTAGCGGGTAACAGCCGAGCGTGCGGAAGCGAACTTTCTTGAGCAGCGGTTGCTCGCCGGGTTGCAGTGGCAGCCGCCCGTCATCCACCATGATTAGCGCCCCGTCGCGCACCACCACCGGCCGCGGCGCCGCAAAGTACAGCGGCACGAGCCGGATCTGCTCCTCCTGTATGTATTGCCACACGTCCAGCTCGGTCCAGTTCGCCAGTGGAAACACCCGCAGACTCTCGGCCGCCTGAACGCGGGTGTTGTAGAGCGCCCACAGTTCCGGCCGCTGTCGCTTTGGATCCCAGCGGTGATGAGAAGAGCGAAAGGAGAAAATGCGCTCCTTGGCGCGGCTCTTCTCTTCGTCGCGGCGGGCGCCGCCGAAGGCCGCGTCGAAGCGGTGCGCATCGAGTGCCTGTTTGAGGGCCTGGGTCTTCATGATGTCGGTGTACACGCGCGAGCCGTGGCTGAAGGGGTCCACTCCGCGTGCCAGGCCCTCGCGGTTCACGTGCACCAGCAACTGCATGCCCGATTCGCGTGCCACGGCATCGCGAAACTCGTACATGGCGCGGAATTTCCAGGTGGTGTCCACGTGCAGCAGCGGGAATGGTGGCAGCCCCGGGTAGAACGCCTTCCTCGCCAGATGCAGCATCACGGCGCTGTCCTTGCCAATCGAGTACAGCATCACCGGCCGTGCGCACTCGGCGACCACTTCCCGGATGATGTGAATGCTCTCCCCTTCGAGACGCTGCAGGTGGGTGAGTGCCGTGGCTGGCGCATCGCTTGCTGGGGCGGCTCGACTCATGCAGGTCCTTTCGGCCACATCGGTGGCCCGGGATCATAGGTTGTTGGCACGATTTTGGTGAAATTCCCTGTGCTTCTCCCGGCCAAACGACCCGAACTCCCGGTCCGGGGAGCGGTCCAAACGGGCATGTAGCCGGGGGCTTCCACGGTATGCAACGGGCGAAGCAAGGCGGCCCTGAAAAAAAGCACGACCAGTTCGCTGGAGTGCCGTGGGCCGTCGTGATTTACTGCCGCCCGTGATGCGCCAACCGACCGTACGTGCCGGACTGATGGCACCGCTTTGTCTGGTCTGGCTGACCGTCTCGGCCGCTCAGGCAGCCCCGGCCGTCCCGGCAGTGCCGGCGCCGCCCCAGGCCCTGGCCAGCTCGGCTCCCACACCCGCAACGGCTCCTGCCTCAGGCCTGCCCGAGGTGCCGCTCGAGGAGGTCGTATCCGAGCAGAACGAGCCGAAGTTCGCCGCGCCAACGCGCCGTGATCGCATCGGGCGGCTCTGGGCGCCGGTGAAAATCGACGGCAAGGGGCCGTTTCGCCTCGTGCTCGACACCGGCGCCAGCCATTCGGCCGTCATCCAGCGCACCGCAGATCTCCTGGCGGACCCGAAGACGGAGGAAATGGTCGTCGTTACCGGAGTCACCGGGTCTGCCATCGTGCCGACGTTCCGCGTCAGCAGCATGGAAGTGGGTGAGTTGCTTCTCGGGCCGACGTTCCTGCCGATCGTGCCGGACGTGTTTGGGGGCGCCCAGGGAGTCCTGGGGCGCGAAGGTCTCGCCGACATGAGGATTTTCGCTGACTTCCGCCGCGACCAGCTCACGATCATGCACTCGCGCAATCAGCACGCCGGCTTCGACTTCGCCGTGATCCCGCTGAAGCTGGTGCACGACGGGCTGCTGGTGGCCGACGCCCTGGTCGGGCGGGTGCGCACGCACGCCATCATCGACACGGGTGCACAGCGAACGCTTGGGAACGAAGCGCTGCGGACGGCCCTGATGCGTAACTCGCATCGCCCGTCGACGCGCGAAGACATCATCGGCGTGACGCTCGACGTGCAGTCGGGCGACAACCAGCCGGCGCCGCCGATCTTCATGGGCAAAGTGGTGCTGTCGGGCGTGCGGGTGACGTTTGGCGACATGTATCTGTTTGAACATTGGGATATGACGCGCGAGCCAACCATGCTCGTCGGCATGGACGTGCTCGGATCCTTCGACGCGATAGTCATCGACTACCGCACGCACCAGCTCGAGCTGCGCCAGCGCTCCGCCAACTCAGATTGGCTGAGCCGTCCGGTCGCGCCAGGGGAATACAAGCCCTTCTGAACTTACGAGCGCGCGGCGCCTCCCTGCCCCAGCCGCAGGAAACGCCGCCGCTCGTTCCACTGGTGACGCGCGTGCAGCCGCTCGGATTCGCTTTCCGCTTCGGCGGGCAGTGCACGCAATGCGCGCAGCGCTCCGGCATGGGCCATCGCCACGACTGGATCGGTCTGCAGCAGCGCCCGGTAGTGCGCGAGGAAATCCTGCTCGGCCGGAACGTGTCCGCCCGTCAGGAGCTCGCGCGCGTGGGCGCCGATCGCGGCGGCTTCGGTGGCGGGCAGATCCGGCGCATGGGCAAGTGCGTGATCAATGTCTGCGATCAGCCGGTACAGCGGCTGCAACCACGCCCACTCCGGGCTGGTGGTGATCTGCTGCAAGCGCTCAAGGGGCGAGGCCGGAGGCGCGAAATGGCGCTCGGTTTCCAGCAGCGCGCCCAGCACCGTCTGCAGCGCGGCGCTTCCTTCGCGCAGCTGATCGAGCCACGGATGTTCAGCGCTCACTGCAGATCCTTTCAGCACACTCGGCCAGCTCACCGATGCAATTCAGGGTTACATCCGCCTCCGGGTAGGCGGCCACTTCACGGGCATCCAGCGCGTAATGCCCCTGCCGCGGGAACACGGTGGTGAGCCGCTCGCCCCAGAAGCCCTTCATCGCGGTAAGGATACGCAGCTTGTCGTCCACCATCACGTAGTGCGTGGCCGGGTAGCGCCTTTCGACGGCAGCCAGCATCTGCTCTTTGTGAAGGTAGATCAGTACCCGTCCCGCCACCGCATCCCACAGGCCCGAGCGCTGCACTTTACGGGGCTGAAACACCACGTCGCCGTCCGACAGGATCACGGTTTCACCCAGGCGTCCGCAGCGCGCTAGCGCGGCGAGTGCGCCCGGATANNCGGGTAGTCGACCAGGAAGGCCGAGACCTTCAGCAGTTGCGGATCGTCGAGGTTCTCGAGGCGGTAGCGCTGCAGGGCACCGAGGTAGTCCGCGTACCCGAGCTCAGCGCGCAGCTGCTCGAAGATCGCCCAGTACCGGTCACGGCTGGTGGTGCCGAATTCACGCGCGAGGTGAGCGCTCAGGTCATCCTGCACGGCGTCGTTGTCGAGCAGCGTGTTGTCCACATCGAAGAGAAAAACCATCTTGGCCGCCGCACCCGGCATAACTGTGACTGCGCTCCGTGCCCACGCCTGCGGATGAGTGTACCCTCTCCAAAGAAACGGGAACGTGCCGCTCGCGCTGTCAACCTGTAACGCCCGACGGCGTTGCACGCGTTTAGTCGTATTGCGCCAGGAGGTAACGCAACGTGAACATGCCCTCGTCCCTGAAGTGCGTCGTCGCCGCAACGGTCCTCACGACCCTCGCCAGCTGCGGCGGCTACGGGCGCGATGATTATTTCGGCTCCCCCCAACCCCCCAGTCCGACAATTACGGTCCCGAACTCGATCGCGGTCGCGGACGTGAACGGCGACGGAGTTCCGGATCTGCTGGTGGCTACCACACTCGACCAGGGCCTGATCAACAACCCGGGATTCGCCAACGTCATCCTCGGGCAAACGAGCGCCCCAGGCACCTACCAGACCGGGGTGGGTTATCCGACGACTGGCACCGACCCATCCAGCATCGCGGTTGCCGATCTCGAGGGCTCCGGACACCTTGATCTCGTGATTGCGAATTTCGGTTCCGGCAGCGTTACCGTGTACATCCACGGCTCAACCCCCGGCGTCTTTCAGCCCGGGGTCAACATCGTCACCGGAGGATCACCGAATCAGGTGGCGGTCGGCAGCCTGAACGGTGGCAACCCCGACATCGTCGTTGCGGACGCGAGCGCGAGCGGCAACGTGATCGTGCTGTTCCACGATCCGGCGAACCCCGGACAATTTCTTGCTCCGGTAATGCTGCCGACGGGAGTCACCACGAGCGCCGTGGCGATTGCTGACATCAACGGCGATGGCCATCCGGACATCGCCGCGGCGACCTACGACTCGAACGGCAACAACGGAGCGGTTTTTGTTTTCTACCAGAGCGCAACCTCGCCCGGCACGTTCGCGGCTCCGGTGCAGTTCCCCGCCGGCGCGCAACCCCAGGCAGTGCGTATCGCCGACGTCAACGGCGACGGGCTGCCGGATCTGGTGGTAGCGAACCTGGGGCCCGGTACCGATGGCACCGGTACGGCCGGAGTCTCTGTGCTGCTGCAGAACGCAGCCAGTCCCGGTACTTTTCTGGCGCCGGTCACCTACCTGACCCAAAGCGGCTCGGTCGACGTCGCCGTGGGCGATGTTAACGGCGACGGCAAGCCGGATCTCGTGGTCGCGAACCTGGGTCCCGCGCCTACCGGGAGCGTCTCGGTGCTGCTGCAGAATCCGGCGAGTCCTGGCACCTTTGGAGCGGCGACCAATTACCCGGGCTTCGGGCAGCCTCTGAGCGTCGCCATTGCCGACCTGAACGGTGATGGCCACCCGGACATCGCGATCGCGGATTCCACCACGGCGACCGTCATGCTGCAGAACGCCAGCTCACCCGGAACGTTCGCGCAGCCGGTGCAGGTCGGACAGCAGCTGCCCCCATAGCCGCACAGTTGGAGGGGTGCTGTTCGCACCCCATCCACTACCTGTGATCTCGCGGATGATTGGCCAGCGCCCGCCCTAGTAAGCGGGCCTGAAGCTTCAGCGTGCGGTGTACCCGCGCGCGTCCAGGCAGGCGATGATCGCCCGCCGATAATCTGCAGGATTCCCTGCCTGCTGGCCCGAGCGGGTCGGGTCGAAGCCGGTCTGGTTGACCGCCCAGCTGTGGCACTGATAGCGATCGGTCGAGGTCTGCTGATCGTTCTGCCCATTGCGCGGGTAGACGTACACGTCAGCGGAGCCAGCGTTCTGGCCGCCAGCGCTCTGGCCGCTGTACTGGGGCTGCGGAGCAGCGTCGGCGGCACCGCTGTACTGCGGAGCGTCGCCACTGGCATCACCCGAGGCATCGCCCGAGTCGGCACCGCCCACCGGCGGCGGGTCGGTCACGACGTAACCGTTGTAACCCGGGTTCCAGGTGTAATAGAGACTATCGGCGTAGTAATACGGCATCCCGCCCCACCAGTAGGTCGCGTAACCCAGCGGCAGCAACGGCAGGAACCAGGCGTAGCCCGGGTAGAAATAGGCGTGGGGCCAGAACCGCCCGCCCCAGTAACCGCCGCCCCAGTAGTGCGCGCCACCGGCCCAGTGCGCGCCGGCAAATCCCGGACGGCCTGCGAAGCCGCTACGGGCGCCCGCGTATCCGCCACCGGCGTAGTGCGGTGCTGCGTAATGCGCGCCCCCGCCATAGCCGCCGCGGGCCACTGAGCGCCCGCCAGCGAAATGCGCGCCAGCGGCGTGGCCGCCACCGGAGTGGCCGCCACTGNNAATGTCCGCCACCGCCCATATGCCCGCCGCCGAAGCTGTGCTGCGCATAGCTCAGTGTCGGGGCGCACGCCACTGCGACACCAAGGAGCACGGCTCCGAAGGTCCCGATCGCCTGTCGCGCGTTTAATGTCTTCACGTTCATCACCTTTTGGCTGCGCCTGGTTGATTAGACGCCCTGCATCGGCGGCTGTTCAAGTTGACATACACTAAAACGCACTTATATCCCCTGGCGTTGACGCATTACCTGAATGGGGGAACGCACAGCGCTTCTAAAGCTCATTCCAGAGGGTCTGGTGTTAACTTTCGTTAAGAATCCATTCAGATTCAGTAGACGAGGTTGACCGCGACCGCCGGCGTTATGCTCGTGGTGACATTACGTCCGGTGGGAATGATCCTCACGCCCACGATCACGCCCGCACGACTGCTCCAGCTGTATTCCACCGCGGGCGCAAAGCCCAGCGAGGCGCTGGCACCCGAGGCCTGCTCGAAATCCATGAGTGCACCGCTGCCGGGGAGCTGCGGCTGGGTACCTGCTATCCGCGTGCTGTCGCCGTGCTGGTAGACGATGTCCATGGCCAACACCCAGCTGCGGGTGAGGCTGTATTCCCCGGCGAGGTCCACCGTGGCCGCATCTCCCGGATACACGCGGCCCCGAAAACCACTCGACGTACCGTACACGCTGGCATCCTGCACGGCCGCCGTCGCCGACACTTGGTACGTCAGATCCAGCCGCGCGCGAAAAATACGACCGTTGGGCAGCCACAGGTAGTCCTGCGAGTAGACCGATAGCGCCGTGCTGTAAACACCTGAGCCAAGCCCATCGGCCGGCCTCTCCAGCCGGTCAAAGCGGCCGGTGGGGAGGGTTTCCTGCAGCACCACCGAAATCGCCGGCA
>PMHN01000239.1 GCA_003156695.1 Gammaproteobacteria bacterium | reverse complement strand
GCATGCCGCCGGCGCACTGCACTTGAGCGAGTTGCTGCCGCACACGGCGCTCACCCGGGCCATGCAGTGCCTGGATGGGACTTTGCGCGGCACCCCGTCGGCTTTCGAATTTTCGCTTCCCGAGGGGACGACGCCGCGGCACTTCGAGTGCCGCTACCTGCCGAACGCCACCGGACAGGTGCTCGCCATCGTGCGCGACATCACGCAACGCAAGGAGACCGAGGCGCACATCCACCGGCTGGCGTACTTTGATGCCCTCACCGGGCTGCCGAACCGCGAGTGGATCGGGGACTACCTGGCGCAGTCGCTCAGCGACGCGGCGGAGCGCAAGCGCAGCGTGGCGCTGCTCTTCATCGACCTCGACCAGTTCAAGCGCATCAACGACACGCTCGGTCACGAGACCGGGGATGCGCTGTTGCGCCAGGTGGGGGAGCGCCTGACGGCGGCCCTTGCCGGTGTGGGCGAGGGCGGCGGACAGGTGGCGCGCGGCCGCGGGCAGCTGGCGCGCGTCGGTGGTGATGAGTTCATTGTAGTGCTGACGGGGCACCCCACGGTCGCCGATGCCGAGCACGCGGCGCAGCGCATCCAGGCCTCGCTCGTGACGCCGTTCCTGCAGGGCGGTTACGAGCTGGTGGTGACACCGAGCATTGGCATTGCGCTGTATCCGGAACACGGCACGGACGCGCAGACGCTCCTGAAAAATGCCGACGGAGCCATGTATGAGTCAAAGGCGAGCGGCCGCAACCAGTTCCGCGTCTACACCAGCGCCGTCAACGCGCGCGCGCTCAAGCGCCTGTCGCTGGAGATGGAGTTGCGTCGCGCCTTCGAGGATGAACGGCTGGAGCTGTACTACCAGCCGCAGTACGACTCGCACAGCCTGCAGCTCGCGGGCGCGGAAGCGCTGTTGCGCTGGTTTCACCCGCAGCGCGGCCAGATTCCGACCGGGGACTTCGTCGCCGTGGCCGAGGAGACCGGGCTGATCGCGGACATTGGCCGCTGGACCTTGCAGCGGGCGTGCCGCGACCTGCATCGCTGGCGCGAGGCGGGACTCGCCGTGCCCTCAATCGCCGTGAACGTCTCGGGGCGGGATTTCATGCGCCAGGACGTGCTGCTGCGTATTTCGAAGGTGGTGGAGGAGGCGAACCTGCCCGCATCGCTCTTCGAGCTCGAGCTTACCGAGGGCGTCCTCATGCAGGACCTCGAAGGCGGGCAGCGCTCGCTGCAGGCGCTCAAGGAGTTCGGGTTTGCGCTGGCGGTGGACGACTTCGGCACCGGCTACTGCTCGCTCAACTACCTGAAGCGCTTTCCGCTCGATACGCTGAAGATCGACCGCGCCTTCGTGAACGACATCACGGTGGATGCGGATGACGCCACCATCGTGCGCGCCATCATCGGCTTGGGTCACAACCTCAATCTCAAGCTCGTTGCCGAGGGCGTCGAGACCCAGGAGCAGCTGAAGTTCCTGCGCCAGGAAGGCTGCGATCTGGTGCAAGGATATCTCATGAGCAAGGCGATCCCGGCGGACGCTTTCATGGCGCTGCTGCGCGCGCCGGATGCGGCGCCAGGACCGCAGTCGACCGCCGGCGCCGGCAAGCGCGGCGCGGGCAGCTGAGCGCGCGTCCGGTCAACCGCGCGGGTTGCGCGGGGCCTTGCGGGGCGCACCGTCGCCGATCTGGTAATCCTCGAAATCGCTGGTGAGTTCGGCGGTGTGCTTGTCCTCGAGCAGCCGCTCAAGACGGCGCCACGCCGGATCACCAGCCTTCTGGCCGCGGCGCTTGGCAAGATCAAGGTCCTTGGTGACCTGATCGAGATCGACGTCCCCGTCCCCGATGACAGGTTCGTCGGCCTCTTCGTCCTCAAACTCTTCTTCCGGCTTCTCGCTCACGCGGGACCTTCCTGTCCGGCAGGAATTCTTGACGGCGCGAAGTTAAAACAGATCCGGTGACAACTGCAACGTCGNNTTGATCTCAAAGATTGGTAACAACATGGCAAAAACGATCCCCATGACGAACAGGCCCATCACCACGATGAGCAGGGGGCCCATCAGCCCCACCAGGGCGGACAGGAGTCCATCCAGCTCGCGCTCCTGGCTGATGGCGGCCCGTTCGAGCATGTGCTCGAGCTGCCCGCTCGACTCGCCGCTGGAGATGAGGTGGATGGTCATGGGGGGGAACTGGCGGGAGGCGGCGAGCGAGCGGCCGATGGGAGCGCCCTCACGTACGCGCGCGGCGGCATCCGTCACCGCATCCCGCATCGGCAGATTCGTCACGACTTCCGCGGAGATACGCAGGGCCTCGAGCACCGGTACGGCGCTTGCCGCGAGGATGCTGAAGGTGCGCGTGAAACGCGCCGTGTTAAAGCCGCGCGTGAGCTTACCGACGAGCGGCGTGCGCAGCTGCAGGCGCTGGAAACGCCGCTTGGCGGCAGGATCGCGCTGCCAGCGCTGGAACAGCATGTAGGCGATGATTGCCACGATGAGCAGATAAATCCCATACGAGCGCAGGAAGGCGCTGACGGCGATGAGGATTCGGGTGATCAGCGGCAGCTGTGCTTTCTGCGCCACGAACACCGCGACCACCTTGGGCACGACAAATACCAGCAGCAGCGAGACGATGCCAAAGCACATCACCGTGAGGACGATGGGGTAGAGCAGCGCCGCCAGCACCTTCTGGCGGATCTGTTCGCGAGTCTCGGTGTACTCGGCGAGCCGCTCGAGCACGTCATCGAGGTGCCCGGACTGCTCGCCGGCGGCGACCGTGGCGCGGTAGATCTCTGGAAACACGCGCGGGAACTCGGCGAATCCGTCGGCGAGTGTGTGGCCTTCCATGACCCGCGCACGCACCCCGAGCACGATGCTCTGCACACGCGGCTTCTCGGTCTGCTGCGAGACCGCGAGCAGGGACTCCTCGAGCGGCAGCCCGGCCCGCACCAGGGTCGCGAGCTGGCGCGTGAACAGTGAGAGATCGGTGCTCGATACGCGCCGTAGCAGGCTGAAGGAGCGCTGGCGCTTGGCCTCTTTCTGCGCCACTTCGGTGACGGCCACCGGCAGGAGCTGCTGCTCACGCAGCAGCTGACGGATATGGCGCGGTGTGTCGCCTTCGAGGATGCCGGTGCGTTCCTTGCCGGCGGCGTCCAGAGCCGTGAATTCGAACGCGCCCAACTCAGTCCTCGCGCGTCACACGCAGGACTTCCTCGATGGTGGTTTCGCCGCGCAGCACGCGGGCGCGGCCGTCATCGCGAATGGAGGGGGTCGTGGCGCGCGCGTGGCGCTCGATCTCCTGCTCCGAGACACCGTCGTGGATCATGGTGCGCATGGAGTCATCCGCCACGATCAGTTCGTAGATGCCGGAGCGGCCGCGGTAGCCACCGGTGGGGTCACGACCGGGTCGGTAGAGGACCGGGGAGGGCTCGTCGGCTTTGAGGTTGAGGAGGCGCCGCTCGTACTCGCCGGCCTGGAAGGGCTGTTTGGAGTCGGGGCTTAAGACCCGCACCAGACGCTGCGCCAGCACTCCGATCAGGCTCGAGGACAAAAGGAACGGCTCGATACCCATGTCGCGCAATCGCGTGATCGCCCCCGCGGCGGTGTTGGTGTGGAGCGTGGAGAGCACCAGATGCCCGGTGAGGCTCGCCTGGACTGCAATCTGCGCCGTTTCAAGATCGCGGATTTCGCCGATCAGCACCACGTCCGGGTCCTGGCGCAGGATCGCGCGCAGTCCGCGAGCGAAGGTCATCTCGACCTTGGTGTTCACCTGCGTCTGGCCGATGCCGTCGATGTAGTACTCGATCGGGTCCTCGACGGTCATGATGTTGCGCGTGTTGTCGTTCAGGCGCTCGAGGGCTGCGTACAGCGTGGTGGTCTTGCCGGAGCCGG
>PMHN01000240.1 GCA_003156695.1 Gammaproteobacteria bacterium | reverse complement strand
GCCGAGCGCGAACAGAGCCAGTGGATGTGCACCGCCGAGCAGCTCGATGTAGCGATACACGAGGCCCTTGCGGTCAAGCATCCCACGAGCGGCAAGAACGGGGTGCGACAGGGCGATCCCATACAGACGAAGGGGACGCTCAGCCATAGTAGGACCAGCCTACTGGCCTAGCGCGAGCCGACGACTCGAAAGCTTCGGTAGGGATTATCAGCTGAGATGCTGATACAGCACCACGACTCAGGAGTATCGGTCGACGGCAGCACACAACGAAAGGATTGAGACGCAATGAAGACAATGACATGCAAACAGCTGGGTGGACCATGTGATTTCCCGCACCACGGGAAAACCGCAGATGAGGTCATAAAGGCGCAGGACAAGCATCTGAAGGATGCGGTTGCAAAAGGCGATGCGACGCACGAAGGCGCTTTGAAGGAGATGAAGGGCAGATGGAAGCATCCCCTTTCAGGTATGGGGTGGTACAGGAAGGCCAAGCGTGATTTTGCTGCTCTCCCCGAAGACTGACGTGTGCCGGCCGCCCGCTCCAGCGCTGAGCGCCAGCGGGCCCGGCTGCGCGCGGTCGCCTACCGGATCCTCGGCTCGCTGAGCGAGGCCGACGACGCCGTGCAGGAAGCGTAGCTCCGGCGACAGCGGACCGAGGATCTGCGTCCCGTCCTCAGCTGTCTTTCAGGTTGGCCTGTCAGCATCGGCCGATGCGCCTGCTGGTCGTTGACGACGATCCCTCCGTTCGCGAGGCGCTCGAACTCGTGCTGGACCTCAATGGATTTGGGGTCTCGACGGCGACGGACGGCGCTGAGGCGATTCGCACGCTCGCGGTGGACCGGCCCGATGCGGTGGTCCTCGACGTGCTTATGCCCGGCCTGGACGGCCTGGAGGTCTGCCGGCGGATGCGCGCGATCGGCGATCGCACGCCGGTGCTGATGTTGACCGCGCGTGCTGAGGTGTCAGAGCGGGTGGCGGGGCTCGAGGCCGGCGCCGATGACTATCTGGTCAAGCCCTTCGACCTGGATGAGCTCGCCGCGCGCATCCGCGCACTGCTGCGCCGGCGTGCCGGCACCGGCGCGCCGCTGCTGGCGCACCTGGGCGTGGAACTGGATCCTGCGGCCCACCGCGTCACCCGCGATGGCGTGGAGGTCGCGGTGTCGCCGCGGGAGTTCGCGCTGCTGCAACTGCTCATGGAACGCCCCGGGACCATCCAGTCACGCACCTCGATCGAGGAGCGCCTGTACGGCTTCGGCGAGGAGGTGGAGAGCAACGCGGTGGAGGTCCACATACACGGACTGCGCCGCAAGCTCGGGGCGCAGTTCATTCTCACCGTGCGCGGCGTGGGCTACCGCGTGAGACCGGCGGCATGAGCTCGCTGCGCGCGCGGCTCCTCGGGTGGCTCCTGGGCGCGGTGGTGCTGCTGGGCGCGGCGGGCGGCTGGGTCGTGTACCGCAACGCGCTCGCCGAGGCGGATGAGTTCTTCGATTACCACCTGCGCCAGACCGCGCTCATTCTGCGCGACCAGCCGGTCGAGTACCTCCTGTCGCCGCAGATCCCGCCAACGGACGCGGCTTACGATTTCGTCGTGCAGGTCTGGACGCTCGACGGCGTGCGGGTCTATCTGTCGCGGCCGCACGCAGTGCTGCCGCGGATCACGACCCTGGGACTTGCGACCGTCGCCACCAGCGAGGGCAGCTGGCGCGTGTACGGCGTGCAGGCGCCCACCAAGGTGATCCAGGTGGCGCAGCCGATGAGCGTGCGGCGCGAGCGCGCCGCGCAGCTTGCCGTGCAGACGCTGCGGCCGTTTGCACTGCTCCTGCCAGTGCTCGCGCTGCTCATCTGGCTGGCGGTCGGCAGGGCGCTTGAGCCCCTGCAGCGCGTCACGGCACTGGTGAAAGCGCGTCGCATACATACCCTGGATCCGTTGCCGGATGAGCGCCTGCCGGATGAAGTGCAGCCGCTGGTCACGGCGTTGAACGAACTCCTGGAGCGGCTGCGCGCGGCGCTCGAGCGCGAGCGGGCGTTCCTGGCCGATGCTGCGCACGAATTGCGCACGCCGTTGACCGCCCTGCATCTGCAGGCCGGAACGCTGGCGCGCGCGAGTGGCGAAGCGGAGCGCACCGCCGCCATGGCGGGACTGACCGCGGGCGTACAGCGCGTCATCCATCTCGTGGAGCAGTTGTTGTCCCTCGCCCGACAGGAACCGCGGGTGGGAAGTACGCGCGTGCCGCTGCGGCTCGATGACGCGGCACGCGAGGTGGTGGCGGAACTGGTGCCGCTG
This sequence comes from Gammaproteobacteria bacterium, assembly GCA_003156695.1. Taxonomy (GTDB): domain Bacteria; phylum Pseudomonadota; class Gammaproteobacteria; order Steroidobacterales; family Steroidobacteraceae; genus 13-2-20CM-66-19. Next base: position 6,110 of record PMHN01000240.1, on the reverse strand, counting down.
GCGGATGCCGGCGGGATCGATCTCGGCGTTTCCGCGGCACAACCGGCGAGTGTCACGGGCGACCCGGAAGCCCTGCGCACCCTCTTGCGCAACCTTGTGGACAACGCCGTGCGCTACACGCCCCGGGGCGGCCGGGTTGATGTCAGTGTCGAGGCGCCGGTGGCGAGTGCGCCTGACAGCGCGCCGTCCGGGGCACGGCTCGTCGTGGCCGATGATGGTCCGGGGATTCCTGCCGCGGAGCGCGAGCGCGTGTTCGACCGCTTTTACCGGCGCGCGGGCACCGCGGCACCGGGCAGCGGGCTGGGACTGGCGATCGTGCAGGCGATCAGCACGGCGCACGGCGCCACGNNGACCGTCACCCTAAACGACGGGCCGGGCGGCAAGGGGCTTGCCGTGAGCGTGGAGTTCCCGCCAGGTGCAACATGAATTCGTTGCAGCGGAATTATGGCGCGAGGGCGCGCCAGGGCCGCCTCCCTCATTTGATCAGAATGGCGCCAGCCTTGAAGCGTTTTGCGGTCTTGGCAAGAACACCGTCAGCCGTCAGCATTGTGAGGGACTCAGCAACGGCGGCCGCCAGATGCAATGCATCCAATGTACGCAGGCCGTGATCTCCTGCCGAAATGAGCTGGCGAGCCTTGAGAGAGTGCTCAGCGGACAACGATATCCGGCGGTAAAAGCCCTCAGCCATATGCGAGTCGAACAGATCTAGAATTTCGGTAGCCTGACGTTCGGTCAGCTCCTTGAGTCGTCGCTTCCTTGAAATAAGGGAACAGAATTCAACTTCGCTCAAGCTGCTGATTACCGGGCCTCTGATCTTGCGTAGGGCACTCTCCGCAGTTCCACTCAGCGGCTCCGGACAGTAGTACGCACCCAGAACACTCGTGTCTACGTAGACGCCTTCACCCGGCATCGCGTTCCTCGCGCACTAATTGCACAGCCGGACGACCAGATCGGCCAAGCCTGCCCCTGAACTCTGCGAGCGACGGTAGCGGCTTGCGGTCCTTGGGCGCGGCAACAAGCTTGGCCACGGGCCGACCTTGGCGGGTAATGACGACCTCTTCACCGGCCTCCGCCCGGTCAATCAGATCCGGAAGCTCTTGCCTCGCTTGCCTGATTCCTACCTGCTTCATCGTAAGCTCCACGGTGTACACCGTAAGTGTACACCGGGTCGCTGGATTGTCAACGCAGTCGCGTCACCGAATGAGCTGATGTGGGCCTGTCAGGTGAAGGTCCGTCCGCATTCAGGGCCATTACCGCCGGCAAAAACCACGCTTTTTGCCGGCGTCGTCGAATGAACTGATGGGTGGGCTTGCCAAGTGAAGGGCAGTCCAGCCCTTCACTTGGCCAATCTAGTAAGAAACGCCGCTGCGGTCTGCAGGTAGGTATCCTCGTTGGCCTTCTTCCTGAACCCGTGGCCCTCGTCCTTCGCCACCAGGTACCACACCTCACCGCCCGCGGCGCGCACGCGCCACACCAGCTGCTCGGATTCGGATGCCGGCACCCGTGCATCGTTGCGTCCCTGCACCACCAGCACCGGCTTGTTGATGCGGCTGGCGTTGGTGAGCGGGGAGATGCGGTCCAGGAACACGCGCATGGTCGGGTCACGCTCGTCGCCATACTCCTCGCGTCGCAGGTCCTGACGGTACGCCGAGGTGTTGCGCAGGAAGGTGACGAAGTTGCTGATGCCCATGGCGTCGATGCCGCCGCTTAAACGCTCGCCGTACGACACCAGCGACGCAAGAGCCATGTAGCCGCCGTAGGAGGCGCCCATGATGGCGACGTGCTGGCGATCGAACGCCGGCTGCACGCCGATCCACACCAGCAGCGAGCCGATGTCGCGCACCGCGTCCTCGCGCAGCACGCCGTTGTCGAGCGCAAGAAAGCTCCTGCCATAGCCGGATGAACCGCGCACGTTGGGCGCGACCACCGCGTACCCCAGCTCCCGGACCAGGAACTGCACGAACGGGTCCCAGCCGGGGCGGTACTGGTCCTCCGGACCTCCATGAACATAAATGACCACCGGACTCGGGCCGGCGCCCTGCGGCCGATAGACATACGCGGAGAGCATGCGCGGATGACCGCCGCTTTTATCCCACGTCGGATAACGGATGAGCTCCGGAGTTACGAGATTGGCCGTCCCCGCAGGTCCCGCTTCGCTCCTGGTCCAGCGCTCGAGCTTGCCGGTCCCGAGNNGGCATCGCGCGGGGACTGCGCGGACTCGGCCGACATGCCGAGCTTGCCGCCGCTGGCATCGAAGCGCAGGTTCGCGATGCGCCCCTGCGGCAATCCCACCGGCGCCAGATCGAACTTTTTCTGCGTGTCGAGCACGGTGAGCCGGCTGATGCCGTCCTCGTTCACGGCGTAGGCGATGTAGCGCTCGTCGGGGCTGACGTCGAAGTCTTCCACGTCCCAACTGCTATCGGCTGAGACACGATGCGAGGCGTGCGTAGCGAGATCGATGAACTCCAGGTGATTGAACTCGCCGCCGTCATCGGTGAGGAAATAAACCCCGCGTCCGTCGGGGGCGAACCTGGCGATGCGGATGCCGATCTTGCGGCCGCTCGGGTCCACGGGCGTGAGCGTGCCGCTCGCAACTTCCGCGATGTACAGGTAACTCTCCTCGAGTGACACGTAGCGCCACACGAGCAGCTTCGAATCATCCGGGGACCAGTCGAGCGGATACCAGGTATCGTGCCGGCCGCCAACCACCAGCTGCGGCGCCGCGCCGCTAGTGGCATCCGCGACGTACACATCGTAGCTGGCGCCGTCGCGTTCATTGCCGTAGAAGGCAATGCGCTTGCCGTCATGCGCCCACACCGGGCTGCCGTGGATGAAATCGCCGTGGGTCATCTGGCGCACGCTGCCGTTGGGTGCCTCGACATACACCTGCGCGTTCTCGTCGCCCCCGTCATCCTTCAGGAACGCAAAGCGCCCGCCGCTGCGCGCCGCCCGCACCCAGCTGATCGGATCGCGATAGAAGGTGAGCTGCTCGCGCGCACCCAGGGGAGTTGCGACGCGATGCACCTGCAGGGTGTCGCCGAAGCGGGTCGCGATGAGCATGGCGCCGTCGGGCAGCCAGTCGAGGAATGTCGCTTCGCGTGACTGCAGGTAGCCGTCGAGGCGCGCATTGAGCGCGGCGTCCGGCGGCGGGATACCTTCGAATACGAGGTCGCCGCGCTCGACATGCGCGGGCGCGCGCGCTGCGGGTGTGGCGGCCTGCTGGGCCACCGCGGCGGAGGCGCCGGCGAGCAGCGCTGCGGCCAGAAAAAACTGCGGGCTCATGTGTCGTGGCTAGTGTACTTGGTTACGATGTGCACATGGGTCACTCCGACCGGCAAGCCCCGGGTGCGGTTCCCGTGAAACCGACGCTGTATCGTCATCCGCATGGCATCACCGCGGTGGATGCCGAGTACCTTTATTCCGGGCACGCCGCGGCGCACATCATAGTTGACGCCGGCCGCGCCGCCTTCGTGGATGTCGGCAGCAACGATTCCGTTCCCTACCTGCTGGCGGCGCTCGAAGAGCTCGGCGTACCGCGCGCTGCGGTGGATTATGTGCTGCTCACGCACGTGCACCTCGATCACGCCGGTGGCGCCGGCGCTCTCATGCGCGAGCTCCCGCACGCACAGGCGGTGCTGCATCCGCGCGGCGCGCCGCACATGCTCGACCCCGCCAGACTGGTCGCGGGTTCCAAGGCAGTCTACGGCGAGGAGCGCTTCGCGCGCCTCTACGGGGAACTCGTGCCCATCGCGCCCGCGCGTGTGCGCGTGGTTGCGGACGGCGAACACGTGAGGCTCGGCGCGCGCGAGCTCACGCTGCTGCACACGCGAGGTCACGCCGAGCACCACTACGTGGTGGTGGACGAGGCGCATGCCAGCATCTTTTCCGGCGACACCTTCGGGATTTCCTACCGCGCCCTGGATACACCCAGGGGCGCGTTCATCACCCCGTCCACGGTGCCCACGCAGTTCGACCCGCTGCAACACCTCGCCTCAATCGACCGCATGCTCGCCTACAAACCCGAGTCGGTGTATCTCATGCACTTCAGCCGCGTGAGCGGCGTGGCGCGCCTCGGCGAGTTGCTCAAGGCACAGATCAACGAGTTCGTGCGCTTCACGCGCGCCCACGCGGACGATGCCGACCCGGCCCCGGGCATCCGCACCGCCATGCTCGCGCACTGGGTGAGCCTGTTGCGGCTGCAGGGCAGCACGCTCGCGGCGGCGGACATCGAAAAGGCGCTCAGCGGCGACCTGGAACTCAACACCCAGGGGCTGATCGCGTGGCTCAAGAGGGAGAAACGCCAGTGACTACGAAATTCAAAGCGTTCCGCATCCACTCCGAGGACGGCAAGATCGCCGCTCGCTTCGAGGAGCTCTCCCTTGCGGATTTGTCCGCAGGCGAGGTGGTGATCCGGGTGAGCCACTCCGACATCAACTACAAGGACGCGCTCGCCGCCACCGGCGCGGGTCGCATCCTGCGCCGCTACCCCCTGGTCGGCGGCATCGATCTCGCCGGGGTGGTGGAATCTTCCGCCGATGGGCGCTTCAAGACGGGAGATGCGGTACTGGTGACCGGCTGCTCGCTGTCGGAGACGCACGATGGCGGTTATGCGCAGTTCGCCCGGGTGCCGGGGGACTGGGTGATCCCGATGCCGCCCGGGCTCGATGCCCTCACCGCCATGTCGCTCGGCACCGCCGGCTTTACCGCGGCGCTCGCCATCCACCGCATGGAGCAAAACGGCCAGACCCCGGCAGGCGGACCGATCGCCGTCAGCGGTGCCAGCGGCGGCGTCGGCAGCATCGCCGTCGACATGCTCAGTGCCCGTGGCTACAAGGTCATCGCGATCAGCGGCAAGAGCGCGGCCACCGGGTATTTAAAGGCGCTCGGTGCGAGCGAGGTGCTCACGCGGCAGGACATCGACTTTGGCGGTAAGCCGCTCGAGACGCCGCGCTTCGCCGGCGCCATCGACAACCTCGGCGGTGAGATGCTCACCTGGTTTACGCGCACGGTGGATTTCTGGGGCAACATCGCCAGCATCGGGCTGGCGGCGGGGCCGGAACTCAAGACCACGGTCATGCCGTTTATCCTGCGGGGCGTGGCGCTGCTCGGCATCAACTCCTCCGCCACGCGCCGCGACTGGCGCCTGGCGGTGTGGCAACGCATTGCCACGGATCTTCGGCCCAGGCATCTCGCCCGCATCGTCACCCGCACCATCGACTTCGCCGAGCTGCCGGCGGCGTTTCCGGCCTATATCGAAGGCAAGGTCACCGGCCGCACCGTGGTGCGCATTCCTTAGTGCGTCAACGGCCGATGCTACCGGCGAGTAGGGTCGGCGCGCGCTGGCCCGTGCGGCGCCGCCGCGTATACAATCGGCCTCCCTGCCAAGGACTCACGCATGTCGCAAGGATCACCCACCGCCGGCGCACGCCTGCGGGCCGCGGTCGAGGCGGAACGCCCACTGCAGATCGTCGGGGCTATCGATGCGTACGCCGCACTGCTGGCGCAACGCGCGGGCTTTCGCGCCATCTACCTCTCCGGCGCCGGAGTTGCCAACGCGTCCTTCGGGGTGCCCGACCTCGGCATCACCTCGCTCCCTGACGTGCGCGAGGACGTGCGGCGCATCAGCGGCGCCTGCGATCTGCCGCTGCTGGTGGATGCTGACACCGGCTGGGGCACGGCTTTCAACATCGCGCGTACCTGCGTGGATCTCATCCGCGCCGGTGCCGGCGGCATGCATCTGGAGGACCAGGTGTCGGCCAAGCGCTGCGGGCACCGCCCCGGCAAGGCGCTGGTTCCGGCGGCTGAGATGGCCGACCGCATCAAGGCCGCGGTGGACGGCCNNCCGGCGCCGACATGATTTTCGCCGAGGCGCTGAAGGGCCTGGATGAGTACCGCCAGTTCGCCGCCGCGCTGCGCGTGCCGGTGCTCGCCAACATCACCGAGTTTGGGCAGACGCCGCTGTTTACGGTTGCAGAGCTCGGCGGCGCGGGCGTGCGCCTGGTGCTGTATCCCCTATCGGCTTTTCGCGCCGCCGCCAGGGCCACCACGCTGGTGTACGGGGCCATCCGCAAGCAGGGCACGCAGCAAAGCGTCGTCGACACCATGCAGAC
>PMHN01000131.1 GCA_003156695.1 Gammaproteobacteria bacterium | reverse complement strand
TAGTCGGCGGTGACTGGCGGCTGGTAATTGAAGTTGTCGATATAGAGACCAGCAACCGAGAGATTGGGGCCCAGCAACGACGAGAAATCCCTCCCCGCTCGCCATTTCGGATAACTCTGACCGTCGAGCAGCCTCGTGTTCGTCGTGATGTTGACGGCGTAATGACCGCTGCCACCAGTCGCTACGCGAGAACCGTCGGGCCAAGACGTCAGTGCCCACCACGGTTCGCTCGCTATCTCGAGATCTTTCTCAGCCATCGTACTTGGAGGGTTCGTTTCCGCCTCGATGATGGTGTAGATGAAAATCCTGAGGTTCGGATTGAGCGCTTTGGCTTGGGCGGCGAACTGGTTCGGGTCAAGCCCCTGATTGTTCTTCCAGCCAACATAGGCCCCCAGTGCCAGCACACCGAGAGGAGCCACATGGGCCGGAGTGAGTCCCGTTGTATTGCCGCCAATCAGAGTGGCTCCGAGCTGCGGAAACGTCTGCGCTGCTGCGGTATGTATGTGCGCGAAGGCGGTTGCCACCAGCAGCGCGGAGAATAAAAAGTGTCGTGTCATCAGTGTGCCCCCCAAATTTTCAGCAGCGTGCGGAGTCTGTGCGGCGTGACAGCTTGATCTGCAGCCGCGCGACGGAGCGCAACGTACACCGACTGGCGTAGCGATCAACATGTCGTGGTTCACGGACATGTCGTGGTTCACGGACAGTCGCCTGCTCGTGACTTGTCCGGTTCAGCGAATCCCTGTGCTCGTGCGAGGGGCCACTCTCACGGCACGAGGCTGAACGGTCCTGCACCGTGGCGTTGCCGGGCGATCATCCACCGGGCCCTTGTGACACGCGTTACGATCTCGGCGCGGTCGGGTTCGGAATGCAGCTAGCGGGGCGTTGGCTGCGCGGTTTGCATGGCGGTTACCGCCATCCGCATCGTGAGTCCAGCGTATGCCCAGATGTAAAACCACGGGTGAAAGAGCTGCGTGAAGAATATCGCGCCCGATAAGGCAATGATGCCGTAGACGAACGCGATCAAATATCTCGCCGTCTCATCGCTGGCTTGCTTCGCCGCGCGCAGGGCGTTCAGCACGAGTTCCCTGAGCATCATCACGAAGCTGACGACACCCAGGATCCCCAGCTCGAACCACAGCATGAGGTAGTGGTTGTGGGTCGGATGAGGGAAGCCCATCGAGTCGTAGGCACCAAATCCGAATCCGGTAATGAGCGACAGCGGGGTCGCTGTCATCCTGTCAAGGACCGGGCCCCAGATGGCCGTACGATCGTCTTCGGCACCGGGATTCAGGATCATTTCCGTGATCCGATGGAAGAGGACGCCGCCGGACTTCATGCTCGCAAATGCGAGGCAGGGGACGGCGATCGCTCCCAGGGTCACGACGAGAGCCGCGGCGCGAGGCCATGAGATGAGGTCGCGACAGAGGTAAGAACCAAGGATCGTTGCCAAGGCAAGCGACACGAGGGCGCCTCGCGACCCTGTCAGGATCAGCAATGTACCCGAGGTCACCGCCGCCAACACCCAGAGCAAGGCGGTGATGCGGCGGCCCGACTGAGCGGTTGCGATATACGCCGGTAACAGGCAGATAATCAGAGCGGCGGTTTCGTTCGCGTGGCCGAATGCGCCGTATACGCGGCCAGCGAGGTTGCCCTCGGTGCCGATTACGGTGAAGCCGATGTTGAAGACGCCGACGACGTTTCCGATGGCAACCGCGTTAGCGGTCGCCACCGCGAGCAGCAAGCACTTGAGCTGAAACTCCGCGTCCTGCAGCGTCCGCGGCCCATACAAGAACAGGACGAAGACGGTTGCATCCTCAAACAGCGCCTTTAGATCGATCCCGCTGTTCAGGAAGTCGAATGTCTTGTATTGGATGACGATTCCAGCGGCGAGCCAGGTGAGCGTCGCGTACGCGAGCAAGATGCCGAACCAGAGGTGAAACCGCGGCAGCTCCAACCGCATTCCGCCGCCCACGATGAAGCGGGCCGTCAGCGCAAGCAGAAGCAGATAGACCATCCCGTTCTTGACGCTCAGTCCAGGCGCAAGACTCAGGGACCAGCCGAATATATCGGCGGCGGCAATGCAGGCGATCAGCAGGGCAAGCAGGTAGCGCATTGACGGGTCCTCAAGCGCGTTCGCTACCGCTTCGAATCGACCCGGCGCGCACGCGCGCCGGAGAAAGCGGCGATCATTGTGCCCCGCTCGGGGTCCGTTGTGGACCCTCGCCAAGGGCGCCGGACGATTGGCAGAGCACCATATCACCGAATCCGGCCGCAGCGGCACATCCGCGGATGCGGAGGTGACGCAAATCACAGCTCGCGACAAGCGAAATGGCGCTGCGGCGACCGATTAAGGTACCCTTAATATAACGAGAAAAAGGACCTGGCCGGACTACCCGTTGTGGGCGCGTGCCGTGACATCCGGGGGTATGACAGGAACCTCGGATGGAGATCCAATGCGTGCCATGTTCAAGATTATGTTCAGCTTGCTCGTGGCAGTGGCCATGCTCGGTGCAGCGCGCGCCGATGAGTACACAGTCAAGGCCGGGGATGTACTGGCGATCGCGGTCTGGAAGGAGCCGGATCTGACCAGCAACGCGGTACTCGTGCGCCCTGACGGCAGCTTCTCCTTTCCGCTGGTCGGGCAGGTCGATGCGCGCGGCAAAGGGGTACTTGAGCTGGAGAAGCTCATCACCGAGCGGCTGCGAAAATACATCTCCGACCCGGTGGTCACCGTGTCGGTGCAGGAAGTCAAGGGTAACAAGGTGTACGTAATCGGACAGGTCAACAAGCCTGGTGAATTCATCGTCAACCCGAGCGTCAACGTCATGCAAGCCCTTAGCATGGCCGGTGGCACAACCGCATTTGCATCGCTGAACAATATCATCATCCTGCGGCGCACCCAGGGAGGGCAGACGGCGGTGCCCTTCCACTATAGTGACGTCGTTCACGGCAAGGGCTTACAGGAGAACGTGGAGCTCCAGGCCGGGGACGTCGTGGTCGTGCCGTGAAGTCATCGCGACATGCGTCCGCGAGGCGCGTCGTTGTCCGTACGAGTTCAGCCGCAGCGCTCACGGGGGCTTGCCTGTCCCTGGCGCCTGCACCGGCCACTGCGACCGACTATGAGTTCAACCCGCGAGTGGAGCTTGGCGCCGGATACGACGACAACGCCAACCTCGCCGCGACCGATGCGAACAAGATCGGCGGGACCGACGCGATGGCAGACGCACGAGTCGACCTGGTAGCGCGGGACCCGAACTGGCAGTGGCGCCTCACGCCAGAGGTGCGCGGCACCTGGTTTCCGAGCCAATCGGACGTCGACTCCAACGGAGAGTTTCTGTATCTAAATGGGCAGCGCAGTGGCGCGCGCTATACGCTCAGCCTGGACGGGTACGGCTCATCGCAATCCCTGCTCCCGACCTATTTGCCCACGGCCAACCTCGCGACCGGACTCGGGATTCCCGAGCCGGGCACGACGCTTGTCACCCCGGCCAGCATCCGCGAGAACCTGGGTTATCTCAGTCCGAGCTATACGTTCGAGATGACCGAACGGAGCAGTCTCGAGCTTAATGTGAACTATACGGACGCCGCCTTCACCCGTGAGGCTCCCGGCAGTTACGTGGACTACCAGAACGTAGCCGGCTACGCCGGCTTGGTGCTGCGCGTGACGCCTACCGGCTCTCTCACGCTACGGGCGACCGGTGCGGACTTTCGTCCCGACTTCAATAACACGACCGATACCTACGGAGTGGAAGCGCAATGGGACGGGAAGCTATCTGCGACGAAGCAGTACTACCTGCGCGCGGGTGTCGCGCGGACAGATTTCTCCGGCTCCGTCGCAAGCACACCAGAGTCTTCGGGCTCAACCAACTGGTCCGGCGGTGCCGGGACTCTATGGACCTACAGCCTCACCGAGATATTCCTGGACGCTACGCGCAATGTCGCGCCGACGGGCCTGGGCTATGCCGTCAATCAGGATCAGCTGCGCTTGCGCCTGGCGCGGCGGTTCACCCCCCGGCTCGCCGGCTTTCTCGGCGCGCGCACAATCTACCAGGAACCAATCCCCGGGAGTGTGGGTCCAAACGTGCGGCCACAGCATTACAATTACGGTACGACCGGATTCGAATGGCGCGTGGGCCGCGAGTTTTCCGTGATCGGCGCCTATGAGTTCACAGACTATCATTACAGCGGCCCCTCGTTCTCGAGCGAGGCCAACTCAATACGAGTTTCGATCGTCTACGAGCCTCACCGCCCCGCGGAAGGGCCCGCGATCACCGTCGGCTACTAGGTACGTGAGGGATGGATCAGCAAAGCGTTGAGTTCTCGGATTACGTCAATGCGCTGAGGCGGCGCAGGCGTCTGATTCTGGTGATCTGGCTGCCGCTGGTGCTGTTGTCGGTGCTGCTGGCTGTTGGCTTGCCGAGCGGGTATGGCTCGGTGGCCACGTTTCAGCTGAAAACTGACCTCAACGACCAGGCGAAGGGGGACAACTACGCGGACCGTTACATCGCCGCCCTGACGGACACCGTTCTCGGCTCGCCGGAACTGCGAGCGGCGGTGACGTCCCTGGCACCCTATCCGCGGCTGACGGACGATGCGGTCGCCGCGCAGAAGAAGCTGGACGGGGACGTCGACGTGAAGATGCTCACGCAGAAGATTCTCGACCCCGTCTCGGGCATGGAGCGCAAGATCAACACCGGCTTTACGGTGACTTACACGAACCGTGATCCTCAGACCGCGCAAAGGGTTGCCGCCTGGCTTGCGAACGCCTTCGTCGTCGGTGGCCGCCTGGCTGCGGCGACGCAGGTGCTCAACGAGAGCCATTTCTACGCCGCCGAGGCCGAGCGCCAGCGAGTCAAGATTACCGCGGCCGAAACGCGCCTCGCCCAATTCAAGCAGGAGAATTTCGAGAGCTTGCCCGATACGGTGCAGTCGAATCTCAACGTCAATAGCATAACCGAGCAGGATCTCGAGAGCGTCGAACGCGATCTGCGTGCCCAGGAGCAGAACCGCACCTTCATCCTGCAGCAGCTTCAGCAGGCGCGGACCTTAGGCGCCAACGCTGACTCCTTGCGAACTTTGGAGGAGGAGTACTCGAAGAAGTTGGCAGTGTATGACCCGAACCACCCGGACATGATTGCACTGCGCCACCAGATTGATGCGATGCGCAGCGGCGACCTGGGGGGCGGGTCGGGCTCGAACCTCGAGGCGCAGCTTGCGGAGCAGCGCGCGAACCTGGCCGAGTTGCGCCAGCGTTACAGCGAGGATCACCCGGACGTCAAGCGTCAGGAGCGCACGATCCAGGACCTGCAGGCACGCATTGCTTCCGGCGAAAAGGACCAGGGAAGCTATGCCAGCCGGACTCCCGCTGTCGTGCAGCTGGAAACGCAGCTGAACGGAGTCCAGACGCAGATCGGCGCGCTGGAAGCGCAGCGAGCGGAACTGCGTAACAAACAGGCGAATCTGCAGACCCGCCTGCAATCGACGCCGGAGGTCGAGCGCACCTACGACACGCTCAATCGCGAGGCCATAGGCGCGCGGCAGGTATACGACCAGCTCAACAGCAAACAGATGGATGCCGACATCAGGGCTGCGGCGATCAAGATTGGCACAGCTGACCAGTTCACGCTCCTGGCTCCGCCGCCGGTCCCGAGGGCGCCGACCAAGCCAGCCCGCATCGCCATTGCGCTCATTGGCTTGATTGGCGCGACGTTCNNGCTTTGATGGCTGCGCTCGCTGCCAGCGCGCTGGACTCCAGTGTTCGCGGCAGTCACGATCTGGCAACGATACTGAAGCTAGCTCCGATCGCGGTGGTTCCCGTGATCCGCAATGCCGAATCCATGCGTCGGCGTCGCCAGCGACTGCAGGCGCTGGCTGCGACGACACTCTTCGCCGTGCCTGCGTTGTATCTTCTCATTCGCTTTGCGGCGCCCTGATGAGCATCTTGAAACGCGGCACCCAGTGGCACAGGCCAGGAAGGTCTAGTTAGTGAGCGTAATTGAAAGTGCCCTCTCCCGGGCCAGAAATCGCGCGGAGCGCGAGGCAGCCGATGCTGCGTCGCGGCGCGTTGAAGCGAGCCCGGCGGTTGCTGTGGAAGCTCCGTCGACACGGCAGTTCCCGATGGCGCAGCAGGATTCGACCGTCCTGGAGCGCAATTGCGTGCTGCCGCAGGTCGCCGACCGCACGGCGCTACGCGCCTACAAGATCCTGCGCACTCGGCTGCTGCAGCGTCTTGCCGCCCAGCAGTGGCGCTCCGTCGCCGTGACCAGCACCAAGGCCGGGGAAGGCAAGACTCTCACCTCGATCAATCTCGCCGTGGCGCTTTCGCAGGAGCCGAATACCCGCGTGTGCCTGGTGGACCTTGATCTGCAGCGCCCGCAGGTGGCTGCCCACATGGGCCTGAGCTGCGGGCCGGGGCTCGGCGATTATCTCTTGGGCGAAGCGGAAGCCCTGCAGGTAATGTACGGTTGCGGATCACAGAATCTCATCGTGATTCCGAACACCCGGACCTTCGATAACTCTTCGGAGATGCTGAGCGGTGCCCGCATGCTCGAACTGCTGCGGGTGATCACAGCGGAAATGCCGAGCCATCTCGTGATATTCGACCTGCCGCCGCTCACCTCTGATGACGTGCTGACCTTTGCTCCGCGGGTCGATGGTGTGCTGTTGGTTGTTGCGGAGGGACGTACCGAGCGCACTGCGCTGACGAAGGCAAAAGAGCTGATTGGGGAGATGAACCTCCTGGGTGTGGTGCTGAACTGCTCAGCGGAGCGGGACGATCGAAACTCGTATTACTAGAACGCATCGGCTGAAGAGTTTGTCGTTCGCGAGCGGGTCTCAGGCCGACGGCCGGGCGCCACCGGCATAGCGAAATCCGTCGAACCATTCAAAATCGCTGCTCGAGTTGAGCGCTGGCGGCCTCCGTACGGCGGGCGTCGAAACCTAGAATCAACCGACAAATAACTCCAAACCCTTGCCGAGAAACGCTTCATGGCGGTCACGCTGCCGAGTGCTCATGCGATGCGCATTGTCCTGATAATTCCAACCTTCAACGAGCGCGGGAACATCGGACGGCTCATCGACCAACTGCAGGCCGTTTTCCGGCCGCTAAAGCACGAGATGCTGATACTCGTGGTCGACGACAATTCGCCGGACGGAACCGCCGACGTGGTACGTGAGCATCAGAGGCATTCGCTGAACGTGCATATTCTGCAAGGCAGCAAGCGGGGCCTCGGCGCGGCTTACATCAGGGGCATGCGCCATGCGCTCGAGGTCCTGCACGCCGACGCCGTGTTCGAGATGGATGCCGACTTCTCGCATGAACCCAAGGATGTGCCGCGGCTGACGGCCGCGCTGGAGCAGGGTGCTGATTTCGTCATCGGCAGCAGATACGTATCCGGAGGGAGCATCCCCAGGGAATGGGGACTGCACCGACGGCTCAACTCGCGTTTCGGCAACATCGTCGCCCGCTATGTTGCGGGCCTGTACCGAGTCCACGACTGCACGGCAGGGTTTCGAGCCATCAGGGCCGATGTGCTCCGGCGCATCGATATGGAACGCTTCCGAGTCCAGGGCTACGCCTTCCAGATTGCGTTATTGCACGCCGCAATCGTCGGCGGCGCCAAAGTTGTCGAACTTCCGGTCAAGTTTGTGGACCGCACCGTCGGCGAATCTAAACTCGGCATCAAGGACATCATCGAGTTCTTTCAAAGCGCCGCCTGGATCCGCTTTCAGAGTTCCAAGGTATTCATAAAGTTCTGCATCACCGGCGCTTTCGGTGTATTGGTCAACCTTGGCATCTTTACTGCCTTGTTGGCGGCTGGTGTCAACAAGTTCGTTGCTTCACCCATTGCAATTGAAGCTTCAATAGTCACGAATTTCCTGGGCAACAACTATTGGACGTTCCGTTCGCGTAATCTTGCAGGGCCCGTGCACGCCAGAGGGCTGCGGTTCAACGTGGTGTCGTTTCTCTCGTTGGCAATCAGTTACCTGACCTTCGTCGTTCTATCACACGTGTTGCCGGCAGCCGCTCCACAGGTTCCCCAGTTCATCGGTATCATCCCCGCGACGCTGGTGAACTATCTGCTGAATTCCTACTGGACGTTTCGCGACCACCCGCGGGAATCCGCGCATTGACGGTTGCACTACCCCTGAGAGGTATCCCGGCCCGGCGGCTGCGTGGACCAAGCCCCCGGTTGGTGTACCGCGCCCTATTGTGCTGATCACGTATTAATGAGACAGGACACTAGGTAATAAAAATGACCGCTCCGTCTGCCTATCCACTGAAGGACGGTGGTCCGGTTCGCATCGGGCTTTGGTGGTTGGTTGGGCTTTTCCTCCTGGCTCTCGCAATTCGATGCATCGGCCTTTTGTGGGGAGGTATTGATTCGGATGAAGACATTTCGGATCCAGCGAAAGTGCTCACAGGGCGTCTCATCCCCGCGTTTCACTATTATCCGCCGCTGCTGAACTATCTTACCGCCGCGGGGTACTTAGTTCTCTACGCGATCGGGATACCCATGCGACTCTGGCGGAGCACCGCCGAATTTCGTGCAGCCTTTTTTGACAATCCAAACCCTTTCTTGCTGGTTTTGCGCCTGGTTGTTTCGGCCATCGGGGCTGTCGCAGCACCGCTTTCAGCAACTATAGCCGCACGGTTAGGCTTGTCACGGAAGAGTTGCTTGCTCGTCGGCGTAGCAAGCGCGTTGCTGCCAATCAGCGTTTGGCGATCGCATATCGGTAAGCAGGATCTGGGCGTCGCCGTAAGCGCACTGCTAGCAGTCTGGGCCATGCTGCGTTACGAGCAGGAATTGCGGCGAATCGTCGCCGTCGTTTGGTTCGGCGCCGCTGTGGCGTTGGCTGTAAGTTTCAAGCAGTCGGCGGTGTTCGTTGTGGCTCCATTGGGCGTTGCGCTGTTGCTTCTTGCGCGACGAACGGGTCAGTCGTGGCCTCGCCTGGTACAAGACAGCTTAATCGCTGTTGCAGTCGGAATCATTGTATGGGTGCCATTGAACGTAGGGTTGTGGCTGGATTGGTCAAACTTTCTGGACTACCAGAAGGTTCTGGCGGCGATGCACATGAAGCAAAGCGGAGTCCGAGAAACCTTCGAAGCTGTATGGCCGCAGCTCACCGATCGGTTCAGTGGACCTACGTTACCCCTCTTCGTGGGCTTCTTGGTTGCACCACTTTTCTGGCGGCGACATGATATTTTTTTGATCTGGGCGAGCACCCTGGTGAGCGTCATAGTGACTGCCGCCATTTCCGGTACTCGGGCGGATGTACAGTTGTATGTACCGGACTCTGTTCTTATCGGCACCATTGGGATCATGACCTGGATCTGGATGGCAGGGCGTAAGGATTGGAGTCGCTGGCCAGGGATGGTTGGGTTGGTTTCAGCATTCGTTGTGCTAGTCGCTGGCTCGTTGGAAGTAGATCGACAAGCGCTTGCCACGCCGATCCACAGCCGGGTCGCCGAAGCCTTGCATAAGGTTGATGGGATTGGTCGGCGTCGGATATTGGCCACCGATGTCCCACTGACCGGGCTGCCGGTCTCCGGTAACGCCGAACGCGATGTGACGGAGCGGGATGAGCGGCTGGCACACAAGTACGGCGTAACGTTGCCTCCCCGCTATCGACCGTATCCGCCCGAAGAGGGTCGTTACTATGTCCGATCTCTGCCGTGGGTGATCAGTGGACTCGAGAATCGCGACGAGAAGGACGTAAAGCTAATCAAACCGTTCGCTTGGCCGTTGCAGCCTGAAGAATGGAGATTAAATTATTGGCTGAACAAGGGATTTACGGTCTTCGTCATCAGGGACGAGGAGGTGATGCTGAGTCCACCTGATCGACCTTGCCCATCTCGCTCGCCGTCTCTCGCCGACTGTTATTCCAGAACTGATACTTACCGCCGATTACATGAAGAAATCCACAGTCGCTGCACCTTGATGGCTTCAATTCCGGCCGATCGGCCACTGTTTGAGGAGCAAGACACCAAGGTCTACCTGTCCGACCCGCTGTAAGACGGGGAAGGCTCCGCCCGGGCACCGGCGGCTGCGGCAAGAAGAAGTCAAGCGTTCAGGGCGTGAGCCGTGCGTACAAAGCGTCGAATTCCTCCGCCATGCGCGCCAGAGAATAACGGTTCACGATTCGCAGGCGCGCAGCGAGCGCCATCCGCTGCAGCAATGACCGTTCCTTCGCAAGGCGCTCGAGTGCATTCGCCAGCGCCAGCGCGTCGCGAGCCGGAACCAACAATCCGTTCACTTCATTTTGCACGACATCTGGTATCGCGCCGACTGGTGAGACCACCGGCACGACGCTTCCCGCCATGGCTTCCAGCAGCGCGTACGGCAGACCCTCACGTACGGTCGGAAGTGCAAAAGCGTCGGCTTCCCGCCAAAGCTGCTGCTTTGCCGACCCGAATACCGCTCCCACCAGGGCGGTTCGATCACCGAGGCGATTGGCCTCGATCGCCGCGGCGATCTCATGCTCAGCCGAGCCGGAGCCGGCGATCGTCAGGTAGCTGTCAATACCGCGATCACGCAGAATCCTCACTGCCTCGACTGTCTCGAGGATTCCCTTCTCAGCCGCGAGCCGCCCGACGAAGACGATCCTGAGCGGCCGATGCTCACCGTTGCATTCGACACGCACCTCGGCTTCGCCTGGCGACACCGCGTTTGCGATACGAACCAGCCGGGCGTGCGGCGCAAAGTCGGCGTAGGCCGCCATTTCGCTCTTTGCCAACAGAACGACCGCATCGGGCCACGACAGAACGCGACGCTGCAGCACGGTCAGCACGCGATTGCCGGCGAAAAAATCGCTGGGAAGTGCGCCGCCGTGAACCTGGTAAACGACCCTGCGGCGCAGCACTTTCGCGAAAGCGAGATAGACTAAGTCGCGCCAGTAGCTCTTGGCCATTAGCGAGGTATTGATGTGAACGATGCGTGGCCTGAAGCGCACCAGGGCGACGGCAAACGCGAG
>PMHN01000093.1:2110-3383 GCA_003156695.1 Gammaproteobacteria bacterium | reverse complement strand
GCGCCGATGTGCTGGGTGATACCGCCGGCTTCGCCCGCGGCTACCTTGGTGGTGCGGATGTAATCCAGGAGCGACGTCTTGCCGTGGTCGACATGACCCATGACCGTGACCACCGGCGGACGCGGCTCCCCTTCGGCCTCACCCTTTTCACTTACCTCACCCTGCAGACCCTCTTCGATCTGATTCTCTTTGAGGAGCTTGGGCGTATGGCCCATCTCCTCGACCACCAGCACGGCGGTGTCCTGCTCGATCGGCTGGTTGATCGTGGCCATGACGCCCATGTTCATGAGCACCTTGATCACTTCGTTCGCCTTGACGGCCATGCGCTGCGCGAGCTCCGCCACCGTGACGGTCTCGCCGATGCCGACCTCGTGCACCACCGGAGCGGTGGGCATTTCAAAGCCGTGGCGCCCCTCGGCGCTTGCCGCTGCCGGGCGGCCCCGGGTGCGGCGCTTTTTCTTGTAGCGCGAACTGACGTCGCCGGTAACGTGCAGTTCCTGCCGCCCGTAGCGGGTCGGCTTGTCATCCGCTACCGGGGCGACGACCCCGACCGGCGCACGCTCGCGCGGTGCCACGGGTGCAGCCGCCACCTGTGGGCGCTCGCGCTCGCCGGTGCGGCGCGCGTGTTCTTCGCGCTCGCGCGTGCGTTTCGCCTCTTCCTCACGGGTGCGCTGCTCGGTTGCCCGCCGCGCCTCGTCCTGCGCGTGGCGCCGCGCCTCCTCTTCCTCCAGGCGACGGCGGTTCTCCGCTTCCAGGCGCTCACGCTCGCGGCGCTCCGCCTCGCTGCGCTCGCTCTCGGCGCGCGCGGCTTGTTCGGCTTCCTGCTTGCGGTGATCGATCTCGTCCTGCTGCACCCGCGCCTGCTCTTCGAGCACGTCGCGCTTGATGTAGGTGCGCTTGCGGCGCACCTCGACGTTCACCGTGCGTGCCCGCCCCTGGGTGCTGGCGAGCTTCAGCTCACTTTGTGTCTTGCGCTTGAGAGTGATCTTGCGCGGCGCGCCGTCCGCCTCGGCTTCGCTGCCGTGGCTGCGGCGCAGGTGCGTCAGCAGTTCGAGCTTGGCATCGTCGCTGATGCGCGCCTCGGGTCCGGCGACCTTGATGCCCGCCTGGTCGAGTTGCACGAGCAGCCGGTCGACCGGCACCTTCAGCACCTCGGCAAACTGGAAAACGGTTACTTCCGCCATAAGCTTGAACCCTCGTACCGTTTCAGTCAGTTACCCGCCTCGAACCACGGGGCGCGAGCCGTCATGATGAGCTTCGCCGCCTTGTCGGC
>PMHN01000093.1:0-2093 GCA_003156695.1 Gammaproteobacteria bacterium | reverse complement strand
CGATTGCGCAGCTCCTTGACCATGTCCTCGTCGAACTCGTCGATCGCCGCGAGCTCCGCCTGCGGCACGTAGGCGATCTCCTCGATGGTGGAGAAACCCTCCTGCGCCAGGATCGTCGCGACGTCCTCATCGACGTCGAGCTGCTTCATGAAGTTCTGCACCAGCTCCTTCGACTCGGTCTCGCTCTTGGTCTCCGCGTCCGACTCGGTCATCACATTCAGGTCCCAGCCGGTGAGCTGGCTGGCGAGGCGGATGTTCTGGCCACCGCGGCCGATCGCCTGCGACAGCTTCTCCTCGCTGACGGCGATGTCCATGCTGTGGGCTTCCTCGTCGACCACGATCGACATCACCTCGGCGGGCGACATGGCGTTGATCACGAACTGCGCCGGATTGGCGTTGTGCGGGATGATGTCGACGCGCTCGCCGGCGATCTCGTTGGATACCGCCTGCACGCGCGAGCCGCGCATGCCGACGCAGGCCCCGACCGGATCGATGCGCGGATCGTTACTCTTCACCGCGATCTTGGCGCGCACGCCGGCATCGCGGGCCGCTCCCAGGATCTGGATCAGACCCTGTCCGACTTCCGGCACTTCCAGCTTGAAGAGCTCGATGAGGAACTCGGGCGCTGTACGGGTGAGGAACAGCTGCGGGCCGCGCGGCTCGGAGCGCACTTCCTTGAGGAACGCCTTGATGCGGTCCTGGGGCTTGGCCTGCTCGCGGGGAATCATGTCTGTGCGCGGCACGAAGCCTTCGGCATTGCTGCCCAGGTCGATGTAAATGCCGTTGCGATCGATGCGCTTGACCACGCCACTCACCAGGGTACCGACGCGTTCGCGGTAGGCGTCCACCACCTGGGCGCGCTCGGCTTCGCGCACCTTCTGCACGATGACCTGCTTGGCCTGCTGCGCGGCGATGCGCCCGAAGAGCGCCGACTCCATCGGTTGCTCGACGAAGCCACCGACCTCGGCCTTGGCATCCACGTCCACGGCGTCCTCGAGTCGCAGCTCGCGCTCGGGCACCTCGAGCTCCTTGGAGTCGTCGGCAAATACCTTCCAGCGACGGAAGGTGTCGTAGTCCCCCGTCTTGCGGTCAATGGCCACGCGCGCGTCGAACTCCTCGCCGTACTTCTTGCGTGTCGCCGAGGCGAGCGCTGCCTCGAGCGCTTCGAAAATGATCTCTTTATCGACGCCCTTCTCGTTCGAGACGGCATCGACGACCATCAGAATTTCCTTGTTCACAACCGTTTACCTCCACCGCCGGCTCATTAGGCCTGCGGGGCAAGCTTTGCCTTGCCGATTTCGCGAAACTGCACGCTGACCGTCTGGTCATCGACTTCCAGCGTGATACCTTCATCCTCAACCGCCGCCAGCCGTCCCGTATAACGGCGGCGGCCGCCCTCGCGCGGCACCTTCAATTCAACCCACACACGCGCTCCGACGAAGCGCTCAAAATGCGCGCTCGTGCGCAGCACCCGATCGAAGCCCGGTGAGGACACCTCCAGCGTGTAGGCACCCGGAATCGGATCCTCGGCCTCCAGGAGTGCCGAGGCTTCCCGGCTCACCCGTGCGCAATCCTCAACACCCACGCCCGCTGGCGCATCTATGAAGAGCCGCACCTGCGCGCGCCCGTGCCCGGCACCGAACTCGAGGTCCACCAGCTCGTAGCCGAGCCTGCCGAGCACCGGCTCGACAAGCCCGATCAGCCGCTCGCGCATGGATTGCGTCACCGTTTCCGGTCCTACAAACAAAAATGGGCCAGAAGGCCCACCCAAAAAACAAAAAAGCCCCGTGGGGGGCTTTCCGGTGATCTCACTTGCGGGGGCACTGTACATCCTCTTGCAGGATCCGCAGTGCCAGCCTCCCGTCCCCGCGCGACTTGCGTCCCGTGGGGGGCCGCGCATTCTACCCAAACCGGGCGGGCAGGGGAACTGTCGTTTCCTTAGCTATCATTCACGCCCCTTCACGAGGTGCCCACATGCCGGATTCCGCCCGCCGCCCCGCACTGCGCGCCCCGCACGGCACCACCCTGAGCTGCCGCAGCTGGCTCACGGAGGCCCCCCTGCGGATGCTGCTGAACAACCTCGACCCGGACGT
>PMHN01000320.1 GCA_003156695.1 Gammaproteobacteria bacterium | reverse complement strand
ATGTGGTGCGCGTGCACGCGCTCAGGCGCGGCGCCGCCGAGGCGCTGGAAGCCATCGTGCACGGCGACGAGCGCAGTTCGCGCGTGGTGGGCCGCACGGTGCAGCAGATCGGGCTCCCCGAGGGCGTCTCCATCGGCGCGATCGTACGCGGCGATGAAGTGATCATGGCGCATCACGACACCTTCGTGCTCGCCGACGATCACGTCATCCTGTTCCTCGCCGATCGCCGCCACCTGGAAGCGGTCGAGCGGCTGTTCCTGCGTTCGCCGCGCTAGCAAGGGACGCGCGGTGCTCCCGGTCGCAAACGTCCTGGGATGGCTGCTCGCGACCTTCGGGCTCGCCTGTCTCCTGCCAGTGGGCTGCTCACTGATCATGGGCGACGGCGAGTGGCCGCGCCTGTTGCTGGCCGCGGCGCTGAATGTCGGCGCGGGACTCGCGCTCGCGGGCCTTACCTCACGGGTACGGCGGGAATTGAAGCCGCGCGACGGATTCCTGCTGATCACCCTCGGCTGGCTGCTGCTGACGGCCGCCGGNNGAAGCCATGTCGGGCCTCACCACCACCGGCTCCACGGTGCTCACCGGGCTGGATGCGCTGCCGCCGTCGGTAAATTTCTGGCGCCACTGCCTGGAGTGGTTCGGCGGCCTCGGCATCATCGTCATGGCGCTCGCCGTGTTGCCGCTGCTCGGCATCGGCGGCATGCAGCTCTACAAGGGGCAGGCGCCGGGTCCCCTGAAGGACGAGCGGCTGGCGCCGCGCATCACCGCGACGGCCAGGTCGCTGTGGTATGTCTACGCACTCATCACCGCGGCCGGCATCGTCAGCCTGCGGGTGTGCGGCATGTCCTGGTTCGACGCCATCTGTCACGCCTTCTCGGCGGTGGGCTTAGGCGGCTTCTCGACTCACGACCGCAGCATCGCTTACTTCAACTCTGCGGCGATCGAGCTGGTACTGATGGTGCTGATGGTGATCGCCTCGCTGAACTTCGCGCGCCACTTCATCGCGCTGCGCCGCCTGTCGCTGGAGGGTTACCGGCACGACCCGGAAGTCAAAGGCATCTTCGCCATCCTGTCGGTGAGCGTGCTCGGCATCGCGACGCTGCTCATCTGGCGTGGCGTGTACCCGGATTTCGTGACGGCGCTGCGCCACTCGGCGTTCACCGTCATCTCGCAGGCCACCACCAGCGGACTGACCACCCAGGACTACCAGCAGTGGCCGGTGTTCGCGCCCTACTGGATGTTGTTCCTGTCGTGCATCGTGTGCAGCACCGGCTCGACCGGCGGCGGCATCAAGATGTTCAGGACCCTGTTACTCGCGCGCCAGGCGGGGCGGGAGCTGACGCTCCTCATTCATCCGAGCGCCATGGCACCGGTGCGCGTCGGCGGCCGCGCCATTCCCGACAGTGTCGGGCACGCGGTGCTGGCGTTCATCTTCCTGTACTTCATGACGGTGGTGCTGCTGACCTTCGCCATGCTGCTCACCGGCATGGACTTCGACTCGTCATTCACCGCCGTCGTCACCTCGATCAACAACACCGCCCACGGCTTCGGCCCACCGGGCGCGGTACATAACTTTCACGCGCTCACCAGCGTGCAGATCTGGATCTGCGCGGCGGCGATGCTGCTGGGAAGGCTGGAGATCTTCAGCGTGCTGGTGCTGTTCCGGCGCTCCTACTGGCGCAAGTAGCCGGCGAGTTTCAGCTGTGGATGTAACTTTCGAGCTGTGCGATCTGCTGCTGCTGCTCGGCGATCACGGCTTTCACGAGGTCGCCGATCGACACCATGCCGATGACGCGCGCGGCTTCGGTGACCGGCAGGTGCCGCACGCGTTTGTCGGTCATGAGCTGCATGCACTTCTGCACTGAGTCCTCGAGCGACACGGTGAGGACCGCGGCGGTCATGATGTCCCGTACCGGGGTGTCGGCCGAGGAGCGCCCGAGCAGGATCACCTTACGTGCGTAATCGCGCTCCGACACGATGCCGTTGAGGACAGCACCGCTCATGACCAGCAGTGCCCCGACGTGGTGTTCGGCCATGAGGCGCACCGCCTCCAGCACCGGCGCCTGGGGCTCCACCGAGTAAACCGCCCGGCCCTTGTCTGCGAGCAGCTGGCGTACGGTCATCATGACCGGGCGAGCCTAGCGCGCCAGCGGCGCGACTTCCACTGTCAGCGTGACGTCAGCGGTGACATCGAGGGTTCCGGCTTCCACCGGCGTCGCGACGTTGGCGACCGCGCTCGAGATGCCGGCGCGCGGCACCATCATGTTGCGCACCGGCATCATCCGCGGGCTCATCTCCTCGACCATGAGCACCCGCACTACCTTCAGTCCCAGCGCCGCGGCCAGTACGTCTGCCTCGGCGCGGGCCCGCAGCGCCGCTTCGCGCAGCGCCGTGGCGCGCACCGCGTCCTGATCGCGCAGGGTGAACTGGATGCCCTGTACGTGGTTGGCGCCGGCCTGGGTGGCGCTGTCGATCACGTCGCCGATTTTCGCCAGCTCATCGAGTGTCACCTGCACCACGTTCGAAGCGGTGTAGCCGGTGAGGGTCGGTTCGACGCCGTTCGGGTGGTACTGGTAGTTGGGTTCCAGCGAATAGCTGATGGTCTTGAGGACTGCGGCCGGGCCTGCGGCCTTACGCACCGCAGCCAGCACCGTATCCACCTGGCGCGCGTTCTGCGTCGCCGCTTCCTGCGAGTGCATGGCGTGGGTCGTCACACCGAGATCGATCTGCACGCGGTCCGGTTTGGTGGTGACTTTGGAATCGCCAGTGACGCGGATTGACGACAGGGTGGGAGCGCTCTCCAGGGCGAGCGCGGGTGTCATCGCGGCCGCGGCCAGCAGCAGCAGTGTCAGCGCGAGGCGCATGCACTCATTCTACGCGCCGCGCGTGCGGCAGTTCATACTTTGCGGAAGCTGACGCGCGGGATGCCATGTTGACAGCGTATACACACGGTCATGCAGTTAAGGGAGATACACGTCGGTCCCGACCGTTTCGAGGTCACGGCCGAGGACGCGTTCCTGGTCACCGAGTTGCACTCGGCGCTGGCCGTGTGCGTGTATGACGCGACCGGGGAAGCCGGCGCGCTGCTGCAGCTGCGCTGTGTCGCAAAAGCCTCCAAGCCCGCGGACGCCACTGACACGACCCTCGCCACCGAGATGCTGTTGCTGGATCGCTGCCTCGAGGCGCTGCGCGCCATTGCCCCCGGCGCACGCCACCTGCAGGGACGCATCGTCGCGCATCTGGCGGACGCGCCCCACGCGCAGGCTCTGTGCGAGAGCGTGGTGAGCCTCGTGCGGCGCTACCTGGAGGATGGCCAGGTGCAGGTGTTGCCCGAAGACATCGCCGCGGGTCCCGCGCGCATACTGCGGTTCCGGCCCAGCATGGGTTGGGTGCGCACCGGCGCTTAGGGCGTGTTAACACAGCGCCAAGCCGCTGTACCGGGCCCGGTGCGCGTGGCGCTGGAAGAATTGCTCGGTGCGCCCGTCGGTCACGTGCGCGTGATCGAACACTCCTGGTTCGCGCGCCTGCACGGACGGGCGGTCGCCACCACCCGCCGCGGTCGCATCTATCTGCGCGGCAGCGCTGCTGACTTCTGGAGCAATCCGCCGCTCATGCTGCACGAGTACTGCCACGTCATCCGGCAGTGGGAAACCGGCGCGCTCACGGCCAGGCGGTATGCCGTGGAATGTCTGCGTCGCGGCTACTGGAACAACCGTTTCGAGATCGAGGCGCGCGCGTTCGCCGCGGCACACAGCGCGCGGCTGCACCGGCGTTTGCTGGGATTGCCGCCGCGCTGATTCATGGGCCGAAATCGCTTCGAAGCGATTTCGGCAGACAGTAGCTTACGTTTCCGCCTGTGGTTAACCGATAATTTTTTCGCGGTAGTAGAGCCGGCCGGCGATCAGGCACAGCGCCGCGCCCAGCGCCAGCGTCGCGGCCACCGACAGCAGCTGGTACAGCTGCGGCAGGGGCTCGTCGCGCAGCACGCTCATGATGAGGAAGTGCTGGCTGAGCGAGGGGACGAGCATCAGGGTCGCCGTGGGGCGCAGTCCCATGATCGCGGCGAACACCAGCGGCAGTGTCGGCACCATGAGCATCAGGCCCAGATAGGTCTGGGCCTCGCGCATGGTGCGCGTGGCGGCGGCGACGATGGTCATGAGTCCGGCGCCTACCGGCACCATCGGCAGGCAGTACAGGATCAGCCGCAGCACCGCGGCGGGCGGCATGTTGACGCTCATGCCCAGGCGCTCGAGGCCGGAGAAGTGCACCACGATCGCAAAGGCGCTCGCCGTGATGGTCAGCGACATCGTCATGTACGCGCAGGTGGTGAGCACCTTGCCGGCTAGCAGCTGCCAGCGCGGCACCGGCACTGTAAGCAGCGGCTCGAGCGAGCCGCGCTCGCGCTCACCGGCGGTGGCATCAATCGCCAGGTACATGCCGCCCATCAGCGTAGCGAGCAGGATCAGATAACTGAGCATGCCGAGCGCCAGCACCGAGCGCGTCTGGGGCGTCGACACGTCGACGTCCCGCACCACGACCGCCGACAGCACCAGCGGGTCGAGCCCGCGCGCGACCAGGCGCAGCCGCGCCAGCTCCTGGCCGTAGCGGCCGATGAGTCCGCGCACCCGCTCCACCTGCGACGCGCCGTTGGCATTGGAAGCGTCGGTGTACAGGGTGAGCGGCGCCGGGGTCGCATCCGCGAGGTGCGCGCCGAAGTCAGCGGGGATGTCGAGCACCATGAGCCGCCCATGCGTGGCAACCGCGGCGCGCGCGGCCGCATCATCCAGGGTCACCGGCGCGATGAGCACCTGGTACTGCTTAAGAAAGCCAAGCAGGTTGGGCGCACGCTCCGCGTGCGTAACCGCGACCGTCACCGGCTGGTCGCTCTCCCGCATCCCCACCCGGGTGCTGGTGGAGGTGACGGCCGCGAATACCAGCGGACCCAACAGCGGGCCCAGCACCAGTGCCGAGAACATCGTGCGCCGCTCGCGCAGGTTTTCCCGGAACTCCTTGGCGAATACCGTGAGGATGGCGTGCATTACGCGCCGCCTCCCTCGCCGGTGAGGGTGACGAAGGCGTCCTCGAGGGTCGCGGCGCCCACGCGCGCGCGGATTTCCTCCGGCGTCCCGGCGGCGAGCACCGTGCCGTGCGCGATCACCACCAGCTCATCGCACAGCGCGCTCACCTCCTGCATCACGTGGCTCGAGAAGAGAATGCAATGGCCCGCGTCGCGCAGGCCCGCCAGCAGCGCGCGCAGATTGCGCACCGCCATCACGTCGAGGCCGTTGGTCGGCTCA
>PMHN01000137.1 GCA_003156695.1 Gammaproteobacteria bacterium | reverse complement strand
CTTGTCGCTGTCGTAGACCCGTTCCGCGACGCCCGACAGGAAGCTGTCGGCGAGCACGATCTTGTTGAAGAGCCCGAGCGTCATGAGCGCGAGCCCGAAGCGCAGCTGCGCGGCGGTGGCGCGGCGCGGCTGCGCGAACTGCGGCACCAGTTCGGTGGGACGCATGATGGGACCGGCCACGAGGTGCGGGAAGAACGTGACGAACAGCGCGTAGTCGAGCAGGTTCTTTGCCGGCTCTGCGCGCCGCAGGTACACGTCCAGCGTGTACGACATGGTGGCGAACGTATAAAAAGAGATGCCGACCGGCAGGACTATGTCGTAATGCGCCGGGTGATATGCGACGCCAATGCTGAGCATCATGGAGCTGAAGCTGTCGAGCAGGAACTGTCCGTACTTGAAGTAGCCGAGCATCCCGAGGTTGGCAACCACCGACAACAGCATCCAGGCGTGGCGCGTGGCCTGGCGGCGTGCCTTGACGAGCCCCTGCGCGGCGTACCAGTCGATGACCGTCGAAATCCACAGGAGAATCACGAACGGCGGATTCCACGCCGCGTAGAACAGGTAACTCGCAATCAGCAGGTTGATCTTCTTCGTGGTCCACGGCAGCGGCAGCGAGTGCATTCCGAGGACGCACGCGAAGAACACGATGAACGTGAGCGAGTTAAAAACCATGGTTCCGCCGCCCGCTGTTGCCGCGGGTCGACGCTCCTCCCCCTACGGCACAGGTCGTGCCGCTTTCAGCCAATCATGCGTCCACGGCAGCGTCAGCGCCAGCTGCGCTGCAGCAGCTAACTTCCAGCGGCTGGCTTCATCGCCGCTTCCGCACGCCGCGCCATCTCTTCTGGCGGGACGTCCTCGACGTGCGTTGCTACTGTCCAGACGTGCCCGAAGGGATCTTCGAGTGTGCCGGTGCGATCGCCGTAGAACTGGGTTGCGATCGGCCGCAGCGACTTGCCGCCGGCGTCCAGCGCGCGCGTGAAGACGGTGTCAACATTCTCGAGGTATATGAGCAGGCCGACGGTGGAGCCGCCGAGCGCGCGTGGACCATGGCAGGTCGCACCGGGCTGATCGTCCGCCAGCATGATCACCGAATCACCGATTTTGATTTCGGCGTGTCCGATCATCCCGCGTGGATCGGCCATGCGAAACAGCTCTGTCGCGCCGAAGGCGCGCTTGTAGAAATCGATCGCGTCCGAGGCGCCCTTCACTATCAGGTACGGCGTGGCGCTGTGGTATCCGTCCGGAATCGGCTTGACGGCCATGGCTGAAATCCTCCGCGTGTGGGGTCACGCATTTTACTCGCGTGCGCGCGGCGCTCCCATGACATTCGGGCGCGCTGCACCGTACAGTAATCAACCCTCGCTGCTACTGGATGCAGCGCCCTGATGGTGCCGCGGATGGCGACGATACCGCAGCAGGTAAATCAGGCTCAGGATCGCAATAAACGGCAGCCCGAAGACGAGTGTCATGCGAAACGCGCTCGTGAACGCGGTCGTGAGCAGGACCGCGGCCATGAGCGCGGCGCCGAGGAGCGTGGTAACCGGAAACCCGCGCATGCGGAAGCGCAGTGGCGCCGCCCCCGTGGAGGCGCGCGCTTTGCGAAAGGCGTAGTGGGTCACGAAGATCATCATCCAGGTGAACATGGCGCCAAAGGACGAGACCGACAGCATGAGAATGAACGAGGACTTCGGTGCGAGCACACTCAGCACCACCGCCGCCGCGATACCGGTGCTCGAGAGCAGCAGCGCCTGCAACGGTACGCCGCGCGCATTGAGAACCCCAAACCGGCGCGGCGCGAGACCCGCGCGCGACAGACTGAACATCATCCGCGTGGTGATGTAGAGCTGGCTGTTCATCGCCGACAGCGCGGCGGCGAGAATCACGAAGTTGAAAATCCCCGCGGCTCCCGGCAGGCGCACAGCGCNNCGGCCAGGGCACGATCGCCAGCACCAGCGCCAGGGTCAAAAGATAGAACAGGATCAGCCGCACAACCGTGGAACGAAACGCGCGCGTAATCGCAACTTCCGGTTGTGCGGCCTCGCCCGCCGCCACGGCGATCATCTCGATGCTCAGGTAGCTGAAGATCGCGACCAGCACTGCTACCCATGCACCCCAGAGCCCCTTGGGGAAAAAGCCGCCGTAATCAATGTAGTTGTGAAAGCCGGGCGTCGCGGGATGCGCGGTCGCGGCCGCGGCGACGCCGGTCATAGCCGCGCCTCCCAGTGCCGCCGGCGCATGCCAGACGAAGTAACTCGCCAACACGATGAAAATCACGATGGCCGTGACCTTGATGGACGAGAGCGCGTACTCCACCGCCCCGAAGACATTCACGCTGCGGGCATTGACCCCGATCAGGAGCCCCGAGAACCCAACGATCCACAACCAGCCAGGCGTCGTTGGGAACCAGTACTGCATGTAGAGCGCGACCGCGGTGACCTCCGTACCCACCGCCAGCACGGTGCAGGTCCAGTACGCGTAGCGCACCAGGAAACCCGCGAGCGGGCCTAAGTAGTACTCCGCATAGGCGCCGAAGGATCCGGAGGTGGGATGGGCGATGGTCATTTCCGCAAGACACCCCATGAGGAGCAGCGCGATCACCGCACCGATGGCGTAGCTGATGAGCACCGCCGGTCCCGCCAGGCTGATCGCAAATCCGCTGCCAAGAAACAGGCCGGTGCCGATCGCCCCGCCGATGGCGATCATGGTGATGCGGCGGGCACTCAACGTGCGCCGCAAGCCTCCTTCGCGTACAAGGATTTGATCGAAGCTGGTGTCGCCGGTGCTCATGCGCATGATCCCGTCAGCTCTTTGCTTGGGTGGTGGGCTTTGCGGGCGAGCAAGTCTACACTGCGCTCCGGATCCCATAATCCGCGCCAAAGACGAGGCATGACATGAAGCTCACGACTCCCCATCAGCGGCTGGTACTCATCACCGTGCTGATGTTGTCGTGCGCGGGCACCGCGCTGGCAGACACCGCGGCCCTTGATGCGCTGAGCTCCAAGGACGCCGCCGGAGGTTTACGCGCCGCGCTCTCCAAGGGCGTCGACGTCGCCGTGTCCCAGCTCGGCGCGCCCAATGGCTTCCTGAACGACCCCAAGGTCGCGATTCCGCTGCCGGGAGGTCTGGAGAAGGCTGAGAAGGAACTGAAAATGCTCGGCATGGGCGGGCAGGCCGATGAGCTCAAGGTCACCATGAACCACGCGGCCGAGCAGGCCGTTGGCCAGGCGAAGCCGATCTTCAAGCAGGCGCTGCAGCACATGACGCTTAGCGATGCCAAGGGCATCCTCACCGGCGGCGATGGCGCGGGTACGGCCTACTTCAAGCGCACCACCAGCGCCCAGCTCGCCACCAGCTTCAAGCCGGTCGTCACCAAGGAAACCGCGAAGCTTGGCGTGACCGCAAAATACAACGAGCTGGCGGGCAAGGCGGCGAAGCTTGGACTCATGTCCGAGCAGAACGCGAACATCAACGACTACGTGACCGCGAAAGCGCTCGACGGACTGTTCAGCCGCGTCGCGGAGGAAGAGCACCAGATCCGCAAGGACCCGCTCGGCCAGACGAGCTCGCTCATCAAGAAGGTGTTCGGCGCGCTCTAGCGGCTGCGAGCCGGAATCTCCCTTTCAGGCACGCGGGTGCGCCGCCAGATAGGCGTCGGTCTCGCGCACCAGCAGCTCTTTTTCAGCGCGCCGCGCGCGCGCCGTCTCCATGCCACGCTCAACATTCGCGGACATCTCTGCAGGCAGATGCGCGCGCACCCAGCTCTCGATCTCAGGCAGCGGCGCGCCGTCCCACAGAAACTCTGGCACCCGCGCGATCATCAGTGGGGCGTACTTCGGAAACGGCGCCAGCAGCTGATCAATATTTTGCGTGACCGTCGTCCACGCCAACGCCGGATGGTCGTCGGCGAGCTGCGCGACGAGGCGCAGACGGCTGTCTTCGGCCTGCGGTGGAATCTCCTTCGAAAGTGCAATCTGCGCCGCCTGCTGCGCGAGTGCGGGATCACGCACATTCATCAGCGCCAGGTAATAACGCCGTTGCGCGGTATCGTCCTTCTCGTCGCGTGCAATGGTGTGCAGCTGCTCGAAGGTCGCGGCATCCGCGTACTGCGCCACGATGGACAACACCAGTTCCTGGTCATCGGGCTTGACAGCGCCGTGGTCCTTGAGGAAGGCGCCGTAGCGCCGCGTGGCCTCGCGACGCACGTCGGCGTCACCCCAGGCGCCCAGATCCGCGAGCAGCGTGCGGCGCAACTCCTGGATATCCGGCGTCTCGCCCGGCTTCGCGTCCCAGCCAAGCCGATCGGCCATCGGACGGATGATCGAACGGGCAAAGGCCGCGAACGCGTCGTGGCCGGCGTTGCCGCGCTCGTCGTACTCGATCGTCCCCAGGGCACCTGCGATCTGCACCCAGGCACGCGTATCGCTGCCGTTGCCCATGGAAGACGCCAGCGCAAGATAGGCCGCCAGCTCCTGGTTGTCCGACAGGACCAGCGCCCACTCATCGTCGAGCAGCGCGATCTTGTCGCCGTCGGGAAGCGCCGCAAACGAGTGCGTGTTGGTGGCGAGTGTCGCGTGATCGTAGGCAACGCGGAAAAAGCCAAGCGCATCCGCATTGACGGTGAGCGGCTCGCTGCAAGTGCCGGCGTCGGCCTTCTGGCCGTCCGCCGTGAGCAGCACCGAGCGCGGCACCCCGGCTGTCCCGCTGCGTACGCGCAGCGGCACATTCCAGTGCGCGCCGCTGGTATCGGCGCCATGCAGGAGAAAGCGCGTCTGCGTGAGCATGAGTTCACGCTTGCCGGCGGCGTCACAGCTCGCGGCAACCCGCACCAGCGGAAAGCCCATCTGCTCGGTCCAGCCCGCGGCGATCTTGCCAACATCCGTACCGCTCGCCGCGCTCAGTGCTTTCCACAGGTCCTCGGCGGTGGCGTTCGAAAAGGCGTGTGCCCGTATGTAGCGGCGGACGCCGTCGCGAAACACATCCGGACCGAGAAACGCCTCGAACATCCCTAAGACCGCCTCACCCTTGTTGTAGGTGATTTCGTCGAAGGCGTTAGCCGCCTGCAGTTCGTTGGCGACGTGCTGCTGGATCGGGTGCGAGGCCACGCGGGCATCCGAGCGCATGGCGCGCTCCTTGGAACCATCCTGCAGCTCGAGCCATTTCCACTGCGGATTACGCAGGTCCGTCTCCTTCGCACCGCGCCACGAGGCGAAGCTCTCGTTCAGCCACAGGTCATCCCACCAGCCCATGGTCACAAGATCCCCATTCCACTGGTGCGCCATCTCGTGCGCCTGCACGGCAAACACCGTCTGCCGGTCCTGCATGGTGCTGGCGCCGTTGATGAGCAGCAGCTGGTCGTTGTAAGTGATGGCGCCCCAGTTCTCCATGGCGCCGGAGAACCCGCCGGGCACAGCAATGGAGTCGAGCTTGGGAAGCGGGTAGGGGTAGCCGAAGTAATCGTTGTAGTCCTGGAGAATCTCTTGTGCATTGGCGAGCGCCGTTTGTCCGTCGCCCTCGCGTCCCTGGTCCGCCCACACCCCCAGCGCAGTGCTGCCGCTGCGAGCGCTGACTGCCGCGAGCTCACCGCCCGTGAACTCGATGAGATAGGACGGCATTTTGGGCGAGCGCTCGAAGCGGGTCATCGCCAGCGCGCCATGCACCGTGCGCTGCGACACCGGCATGTTGGAAATCGTGGCCCAGGCGGCGGGCACCGTGACGGTCAGCTGAAAAGTGGCGCGAAAGGCCGGCTCGTCCCAACAGGGAAACATGCGCCGCGCGTCGGTGCTCTCCATTTTCGTGGACAAGAGGACCCGCTTGATACCGGTGGGCGTGGTGTAGTGCTGCACGAAGAGGCCATGGGGCTGCGTCTCGAGCTTGCCCTGGTAACTGAACGTCAGGGTGTGCGTCCCGGGATGCGCCGCGTGCGCGAGCGTGACGGTGGTCAGCTGCTGGGCATCGTCGGAGACCACTTTGGCGACGCCCTTGCCGTCGAACCGGACATCCGCGAGCTGCTCGTTCAGGGAGTTAAAGACCAGGGTGCTCACGCTGGTGCGAACGGTGAGCTTGACGCGCTCCGTACCGGAAAAAGTGAGCGCCGCGGGATCAGGCGTGATGGCGACCGTGTAATCCACGGGAACCACATCCTTCGGCAGCCGTCCGGGAGCGGCGTCGAATGAGAAAGGGGCGCCCGCCAGGACGGGGACCGCCAGCAGCATCGACAGACAACTCGCCATCCGCAACGACATGACTTCATCTCCTCCCCGGGGACGCAGTTGGCTATTGTCTCCTCTGGCGGGCGCGAGTGGAAATCCCTAGACTCGCCAGACGCTCGCCCCGGCGCACCGCAGCGGACCGCGCGGCTGCGAGCTGATGCGGAGTGGCCATGCTTAACTATTTTCGAATGCTCACCCGTCCGCAACTCCATGCCTACTTCGCCGCGCTCGGCGGGTGGTCGCTGGACGCATTCGACTTCTTTATTTTTGTCTTCTGCCTGAAGTCGATCAGCGGCGAGTTCCACACCGACATCAAGGCGGTCGCCGAGGGAATCTTCCTCACGCTGGCGTTCCGTCCGATTGGCGCGTTGGTATTCGGCTGGCTGGCGGAGAAGTACGGCCGGCGACCCATCCTGATGATAAACGTCGTCAGTTACTCGGTGGTGCAGCTCGCCACCGCCTTCGCGCCCAACCTTGCGACCCTGCTCGTACTGCGCGCGGTGTTCGGGTTCGCCATGGGTGGCGAGTGGGGCGTGGGTGCCGCGCTGGCGCTCGAGACTCTGCCGGCAAAAGGCCGCGGCTTCTTCTCCGGCTTGCTGCAGGAAGGTTACGTGATCGGCTACCTGCTGGCGTCTGTTCTGTTCTGGTGTGCGTTCGATCGGCTCGGCTGGCGCGGCATGTTCATCGTCAGCTCGGCCTCGGCGCTGCTGGTGATGTACATCCGTTACGGTGTCGAGGAATCCCCCGCCTGGGTGGCTGGCGCCACGGCAAAGCGCGCCTCTGCCGCCGAAATCTGGGGCGCCGTGAAAAACTACTTCCCGACGCTTGGGTATCTGGTCCTGCTGATGGCCTGCTTCAACGCGTTCTCGCACGGCTCACAGGACCTGTATCCCACCTTCCTGCAGAAACAGCACGGCTTCTCGACGGCGGCGACCGGCAGCATTGCCATGGTCATGAACCTCGGCGCGTTGGCAGGGGGAATCTGCTTCGGCACGCTGTCCGAACGCC
>PMHN01000124.1 GCA_003156695.1 Gammaproteobacteria bacterium | reverse complement strand
CGCTCAAGGATCGCATCGAGGACACCGAAGCGAAGCTGGTAATCACCGCTGACGGCGGCTGGCGTGGCGGTCAGGCGGTCGAGCTCAAGGCGGCCGCCGACAAGGCGCTGGAGTCCGGGTGTCGCAGCGTAAAGAAAGTGATCGTGCTGCGGCGCACCGGCAAGAGCATCGCCATGCATCCGCAGCGCGATATCTGGTGGCACTACGCGGTCGAGGGCCAGCCGGCTGCCTGCGAGCCAGAGTGGGTGGAGGCGGAGCATCCGCTGTTCCTGCTGCACACCTCCGGATCCACCGGCAAGCCGAAGGGCATCCAGCACTCGACCGGCGGGTACCTGCTGGGCGCGAAGGTCACGACGCAGTGGGTGTTCGATCTGCGCGATGACGATGTCTTCTGGTGCACGGCCGACGTCGGCTGGGTNNATGGCGGGCGCTTCTGGAAGAACTGCCAGACGCACGGCGTCACGGTGTTCTACACCGCGCCAACCGCCATCCGCGCGCTCATGAAACTCGGCGACGAACTGCCGAAGAAATACGACCTGTCGCGGCTGCGACTGCTCGGCAGTGTCGGCGAGCCGATCAACCCGGNNGGTGGCAGACCGAGACCGGCGCGATCCTCATCTCCCCGGTCCCCGGCGTGACCGCGACCAAGCCCGGCTCGTGCACCAGGCCGCTGCCCGGCATCGACGCGGATATCGTGGACGACCACGGCGATTCAGTGAAGGGCGCCGAGGCCGGCGGTTATCTCGTTATCAGAAAACCCTGGCCGTCGATGCTGCGCACCATCTGGCGCGACAACGAGCGCTACCTCAGTGCGTACTGGGAGAAGTTCAACAACCGTTGCTACGTCGCCGGTGACAGTGCGCACCGCGACAAGGACGGCTACTTCTGGATCATGGGACGCATGGATGACGTCCTGAAGGTTTCCGGTCACCGTCTCGGAACCATGGAGATTGAATCGGCGCTGGTCGCGCATCCGCGGGTGGCGGAAGCCGCCGTGGTCGGCAGACCACATGACGTGAAGGGCGAATCCGTATTTGCCTACGTGGTGTTGCGTGGAGCGCGGCCGACCGGCGATACGAGCGCGCTCGTGCAGGAGTTGCGCAACTGGGTCGGCGAGCAGTTGGGCCCTATCGCCAAGCCCGACGACATCCGCTTCGCCGACAACCTGCCCAAGACACGCTCGGGCAAGATCATGCGGCGGTTGCTCAAGACGATCGCGCGCGGCGAGGAGATTACCCAGGACGTCTCCACGCTTGAGAACCCGGCGATCCTGGACCAGTTGCGCGGCGCGGACGCTGCGCCGAAGGCAACGCCTGCGAAGGCAGCGCCCGCGAAATCCGTTCCTGCGAAGGCCACGCCCGTCGCGGCTGCCAGGAAAGCAGCGGCGGCGCCGCAGCGCGCCAGGACACGGCCTACAGCCGAGTCCCGCAAACTCGCCCGGAAGAAACCAAAAAAGGCTCCGAAGAAGGTCGCGAAGAAAGTCACGAAGAAAGTGACGCGGCCGCGCAAAGCCAAAGCCGGGACAGCCAGACCGAAGACGAAGGCATCGCGCGCGCGCATGCGTCGGGCTGTGCGCAAGTCAGCGATGCGCCGCGGGGGTCGCAGGCGCTAGTACACCAATACGGCGGCAGGGCGCCGGGCACACCACGCAAGACCGTGCGGTTAACCGCGTGGCGACCTGTTGGCTTACGTACCAGAGTTGGCGCCCTTGAGCGCGTACGCGACTAGGCGCCGCTCGAGCCATTCAGGAACAGTGCGCGGCTGATCGAGGCCCATGCGCTGCAGCGCCGCTGACTGATTCTCTCCAGAACCGCCGTGCATGAGCGACGCGAGCACGGTGCGCATCCGGCCGGCGCGGTTGCTGGTGCGTGCACCGAGAAACCTCAGCGCCCGGGCGAGTTCAATCTCCACGGCCGTAAGGTCGGTTCCGAATGGGTACTCGCTGAAGCGGCCGGCCTCGCGGTGCCCTCTTAAGGCGCGCTCGAGCCGCTCCGGCAGGTTGTGGCTGAATGCCTCGGCAATGCGGTGGTCGCGGCGGATCTTGCCCGCCGCCTGGGCGCGCGCCAGCAGCTCGCCCTGGAAGCGTGAGTCGGTGATGTCGAGGAGCGCGGCGATCACCTCCTCGTCGGTGCGACCGCGCAGGTCCGCGACCCCGTACTCGGTGATGACGATGTCGCGCAGGTGGCGCGGAATCGTCTCGTTGCCGTAGTTCCACAGGATGTTCGAGGTGGTCCGCCCGTGTGCGGTGCGGGTTGCTCGCACACACAGAACGGAACGCGCATCGGGAAGCGCGTGCGCCATGGCCACGAAGTTGTATTGCCCACCGACACCGCTCACTACCTGGCCCGTCTCGAGTGCATCGGACACGGCCGCACCCAGCAGCGTCACCATCATGGTGGTGTTGTAGAAGCGCGCGCCGCGCCGCTGCAGCGTCCGCAGCTCCAGATCCGCGCCATAAAGCTGGTTCACGTACGCGACGCCGCGCATCCCGAACTGCGAGCGGACGCTTTCGGGCAGCTCGCGCAGGGCGGCGTAAAAGCCGCGCGGACCCAGGAAAAACCCCGCGTGCAGCACCTGGCCGTTGCGCAGCGCATGCCCCAGGCACTCAGCGCCGATGCGCGCGCGGCAAGCGGCATCCGCCAGGTCCGCGGCTATCCAGCTGCCGCCGTGTGGGCGCACGCGCCCGGCGTCGTAGTCCACATCCTCGCGGAATATGCCGTAGCGTTGCAGCTCCGAGAATTCCCGCTCGCTCAAGCGCGGCCCCATGCCCGCTGCAGCCAGCAGCTCAAGAACGCGCACATCGAAGCGTTCCTCGAGCTGCCCGGCCGCGAGGAGCTTTTCAATCGCCAGCGAGTCGTACACGCGCCGCCGCAACACTCCGGCGCGGTACAGCTCGAGCAACTGGTCGACGAACATCTCGGTGGAGGCGTAGAGACCCGCGGCGAACGGCGCCTCGCCCCCTTGCGCGTGCATGAGTGTCGCGCACGAGTCGCTACCGAGTGTCTCCAGGGCGGAGCGCCAGGCGGCATTCTGCTGATGTCGCAGCAAGAGCGCATACACCAGCGCGTCGCCCATCTCGCCGATGCCGATCTGCAGGGTGCCGCCGTCGCACGCCAGGGTGCTGGCGTACATGCCGATGGCGTGGTCGGCGCTGCTCAGCGACGGGTTGGGCGGACAGAACAGCTCGTAGTCGTAGCGCGGATCCTCGATGAGAAAATCGAAGCGCTCGGGGGCAACCATGGCGTGTCCGGTCATGAAGGGCATCTGCGCATGCGTTTCTCCAACCATGACGATGTCGCGGCCGGCGCGGCGCGCCGCGTCGATGAGCGGCAGCAGGTCGACCGTGACATCGGCGTTGGAGCCGAAAGAAAGCTGCACCTCGCCGTCGCTGACACGCCGTGCCACAAGATGCGCGATGACGTTGACGCCATGCGCGAGCACCTCGCGCGCCACATGGGTGTAGTTGGCACTCAGGTAATTGCGCTGTGCGTGCGGCGCGCCCAGGAATGCCCCGGGCGTCAAAAAGAACTCGATGACCCGGATGTTGGGTGGCACTGTGTCGGCGCGCACGGCACGCGCGTATTCCGGCTCCACGTAGTTGCCGAACACGCGCTCGGTGATGGGGTCCAGCAGACGCCGCTCGAGCGAGGAGCGCGCCGTCGGCTTCAGCAGCGACAGCGCCGTGATGATGGTGAGATCGATCGAAGGATCGCGCGCCGCGCGGCGGTAGAATTCATTGGCAAGCGGATTGGGCTTACCGACGCCCAGCGGCAGCGCCAGCACGATGCGTGGCCCCACGCGGCGCAGCACCGCGTCCACGCAGTGGCCGACGTCAGCGAGTATTTCAGGCATACAACTTGTGGCATGCTCCCCGAATCGCGCGATGCGCGTCAACCGCGCCGCAGGCACTTGCGAGGCAAGCATGTCACTACAGAAGCCGGCAGTGGATCCGCGCGCGGTCGAGGCGATCTGTCGCAGCGGCTACCCGGAGCCTTACCGCTCGCGTGTTTTGCCACGCAGCAAGCGCCGGCTCGGCGATGCGCTCGGGCTCACGCGCATAGGCATCAACCACACGACGCTGCCGCCGGGCAAGGAGTCCTCCATGCGGCACTGGCACACGCACGAGGACGAATTCGTATACGTGCTGGAGGGGGAGGTGGTGCTGCGCACCGGTGCTGGCGAGCAGTTGTTGCACGCGGGGATGTGTGCGGGCTTCCCGGCGGGTGCCGAAGATGGGCACCAGCTCATCAATCGCAGCGCTCGCCCGGCGGTGTACCTGGAGGTGAGTAACCGCGACGGCGCCGACCGCGCTTACTACCCGGACCCGGACGTGGATCTGGCGTGGAATCTGCCGCGGAGCCCCGGCAAAATCACGCGCCGCGACGGCACGCCGGTGTAGCGGTGCGCGCCGCTCAATGACCCGTGAGTCGCAGTGCGAACGACACCACGACGTCGTTACCGACCTGATCGGTCGCCTTCCAGTCGCCCTGGCCCACACCGAAATCGAGCCGGCGGATGGTGATCTTGCCGCTCATGTAGCCGACCGCCGCACCCTGCTCGGAGGCAGTGCGGAACGTGAATGGCACGCGCGCATCGCGCGTCACGCCGCGGATGGTGAGCTTGCCGGCCGCCTCAAAGCCGGCCGCGGTCTTCACGATCTGCGCGGCGCTGAAATGCGCCTGCGGAAACTTCGTGACCGAGAACAGGTCCGCGCTGCGCAGCGTATCGTCGCGATCCTTGTCGCCGGTGTCGAGCGAGGTCACGTCAACGCCGACTTCAAGGTGACTCGCCGCGAGGTTGTCCGCGGAAAAATCCAGGCTCACCGGAAAGCGCCCGAAGTGGCCCTTGTTGAGGGCTCCCGCCTGCGTGAACGTGAATTCGAGCGAGCTCTTGGCCGGATCGAGCGTGTAATGAGTGACCGCGGCTGCGGGCGCCGCGGCGGGGGCGGCAGAGAGACTTCCCGGGGTGACCGAAGCGGCGGCCACCAGGGTCGCGGCACAGGCGGCGGCGAGGGATGCGCGTACCATGTTCTAAGTCCTTTCGTTCTTACCGGGGAAGGGCAGCATGCGGCGCAGCGTGTCATCCTTGAGCACGAAGTGATGCTTGAGCGCCGCGGCCACGTGTAGGGTCACCACCGCGCCCAGGGTCCATGCGAGCACTTCGTGGGTGGTCAGGAACGCGTCGTACAGGGGCTTGCTCTTTGGCACCAGGTCCGGGAGCTGAATGAACCCGAACCAGCTCACCGGAAACCCACGGGCGGAGGACATCATCCATCCTGACAGTGGCATGGCGAACAGCAGCACGTACAACGCGCCGTGAGTAAAACGTGCCAGCCACCGCTCGTACGGTTTGAGCGTGTCCGGCAGCGCCGGCGTGTCATTGAAGCGTCGCCACACGAGTCGCAGGATTGCGAGTCCGAGGATGGTGATGCCGAAGGACTTGTGGCGCGCCAGCAGCGTGAGCTTGCGCATGCTGTTCGGCAGATCGTCCGCCATCAGTGCGAGCGTCACCTGCACGATGATGAGCACGACGATCGTCCAGTGCAGGAGTTGGGAGACGCTGCCCCAGCGTCGCGTGGTGTTTTGAATGGCCATGCCCGTAAGCTTATGCATGTGAAGGCGCGTTGCCTACTGCGACCCCTGGTTGCCGGGTTCCTCGCCGCCCTGCTGGCCGGCTGCCCCGTACGCCCGCCGGCGGCACCGGCCCTGGCGGCCAGCGCGCCGGATGAAGCTCCGGCGCCGCACTTAGGAAGGCCCTACGACATCGTGCCGCAGGAGTCCTTGCTCACAATCCTCGTGTTCCGCGCTGGCACGCTCGCGAGCGCCGGACACAATCATGTGATCGCCTCACACACCCTCAGCGGCACGATTTACGTGCCTGAGGACCTGGCGCAGGCCAGCTTCGAAGCCCAGGTGCCGCTCCTCGACCTGACCGTGGACGAAGCAGCGCTGCGCGCCGGGGAAATGAGCCGTGACTTTCCGCCGGATGTGCCCGACACCGCCAGGGAGGGCACGCGCCGCAACATGCTGGGCGCGGCGCTGCTCGACGCGGCGGACTTCCCGCAGATCAGCCTGCGGACAGTGTCGGTGGCGCCCGCGGCGGACAACACCGCCGCGGATGGCGCCGCTCCCGCACGCCCGGCCACAGGCCTGGTGCAGGTAGCCATGCAGGCCGAGGTGCGCGGGCAGCGTCGGACCCTCTCCGTGGCGGTGCGCTACGAGCGCCGCGATGCAACCGTCATCGCCTCGGGCGAGCTGCCCTTGAAACAGACGACTCTTGGGCTCACGCCCTTTTCCGCCATGCTCGGCGCGCTGCAGGTGCAGGACGAGATGCGCGTGCGGTTTCGCATCGTGGCGCGTACGACGCGCTGACCGGGCAGCGTCTCGCGCGCTAAATTCCTTTCGGGGACGCCGTAAATCCATTGCGCTGCGCAGTCCCTGCTGCGCGCAAGCCCTGGGTGGCCATCCATGGCCCCCGAAAGGAATTTAGCGCGCGAGACGCCGCTTTACGGCCCACCACCCGCTGCCGCGGAGTTACTTCTCGCCCATCTCGGCGAGCAGTTCGTTGGCCTTGTACACCTTGTGCAGCGCCTCGAGGATGATCTGGGTATCCACGGCCACAGCACGATTGAGTTGCGGGTCGAACCAGTAGTCGCCCGCGATCGAGTGGATATTGCCGTCGAAAATGAGGCCCACGAGGCGCCCCTTGGTGTCGATCAGCGGGCTGCCGGAATTGCCACCGACGATGTCGTTGTTGGTCGACAGGTCAAAGCGCGTCTGCGGGTCGAGCTGATCCTTCACCGCGAGCCAGCTGTCGGGAATCCTGAAGGGCTCCTCCCCCTTGGCGCGCTCAAACAGGCGCGCCGTATGGGTAAAGGGCTCCACTTCCTGCGAGCCTTCGCGCCAGCCCTGCACGGTGCCGAAGTTAAGCCGCAGTGTGAAGGTGGCATCGGGCGCCACCGTGGTGCCATACACCTTGAACCGCACGCGCGCGATCTTCTGCGCTGCAGCCTCTATCGGGGCCTCCACCTCGTCCTCCTGCTGCTTGCGCACCGCACGCGCCTGCGCATCAACCTCCCGCGCCAGCTCGATCATCGGGTCGTGGGAGGCGTCGATTGCCGCCTGACCACCTTCCCATAGCTGCTTGCGCACCGCCGCATCCCCGAGATGCGAGCCGTCGACCAGGCGCGTCGCGAGTGTGTCGGGGGAATCCTTCGACAGCAGCTGTCTGACGATCGGCGCATCCGGCCCCAGCCACTCGCGCATGCGCTCGAGTGAGAACGACAGGGTGAGCTTCTCGAGCTGCGGATACACCGGCACCGGCGCGAGCAACCGCCGCTGCACACGGGGCAACGCCGTTTCGCGGTACTCGGTCAGACGGTCGGTGTTGGTCTTGGGGCGTTCGGCCGCGCCGCGCACCAGTGCGCGCGCGTAGGCGAAGAGGCGGCTATTGAATCCGGCCCCCTGTTCCAGGAATGAGTAGGGAAGCGACAGTTCCCGCGCCCGCACCTCGGCGCGCGTGATATCGGCCCACGGGTCGCCGATGCCGGCGAGCGCGGGATCAGCAGCGATCTTGGCGCGCAGCGACGCTTCCTCGGCGCTCTTGCGCTGCAGCAGCCGGTCATCAAGCAGCGCGTCGAGCTGGTTGCGGCGCACCTTGATGGAATTCTCCAGGCCGTTCAGCGGGTCCTCCACGATGCGGTTTGCCTCCGCGCCGGTCTTGCCGAACTGGATATAACGGCCGCGCAGTTCCGCCGCGCGCAGCAGCCAGCGCGGCAGGTCCACGT
This sequence comes from Gammaproteobacteria bacterium, assembly GCA_003156695.1. GTDB lineage: Bacteria > Pseudomonadota > Gammaproteobacteria > Steroidobacterales > Steroidobacteraceae > 13-2-20CM-66-19. The sequence continues at coordinate 2,602 of PMHN01000124.1, read as the reverse complement.
CACGCAGCATCTGAAGCTGCGCCACCGTCAGGAGGCGCTGGGTGGAACCGGGGTGGCCGGAAACAAACACCAGCTCCCCCGCCTGCGGTCCCGCAGCGCGCAGCGCCAGGAAATTCGGCGTCGTCGCCGGCTTGCCATCGGGCCCGTAGGCGCGCAGCACCGACATGTCGAGGCACCAGCGCGGGAACTGGAAGTTATCCGGGTCCCCACCGAAGGCGGCAATGCCGCGCTCGGGCGCGAACACCAGCCGCACGTCGTCATAGCGGTGGTACTTGTAGAGCCAGTATTGCCCGCCCTGGTACAGGTCCACCGCTTCGCACTTGAGCGCGCCGCCGGCGGCCTGCTTGCTCGCGTCCTCGCAGGCCTGCTCGAGCTGCGCGAGGGTCTTCTTGCGGGTGTCGTTCGCGGCCTTGTCATCGAGCCCATGGATCGCCGCCGACACTTTCGCCGTGACGTTCTCCGTGCCCATGAGGACATCCGCGACCTGGGCGGTGCACTTCAGCTCCTTGTCGCGCGCGCGCGCGAGGAACCCGGCGCGCACCAGGTTCTGCTCGCTGGTGGAGTGCTCGTCCAGACACGCCTCGGAGCAGTGGTGGTTGGTGAGGATCAGCCCCTCGGGGGAGATAAAGGAAGCCGTGCAGTTCGACAGGCGGATCGTCGAGGTGCGAACGCGATCGAGCCACGCGGAGTCAATGTCGACGCCGTGTTCGCGCTTCAGCAGCTCACGCGGGAAATCATGGAAGGTCCACATGCCGGCGTCGCTGAACACCGGCGGGGCAGCCAGCAACGCGAGCAGGGCGGGAAGTAAAACGCGGCGCATGACAGTCCTTTCGGGAGTCTGTTCTTCTAGGGGCGCGATTATGCGCGAAAGTGCCCGCGGCTTCAGCCTTCGCCCTGCAGCAACAGCAGCGCCGTGCCGTCCGGGCTTTCCAGCAGCGCGCCGGCTGCGCCGCGGATGCCGCGCGGCAACGCCGACATCGCCACGCCGAGCTCGCGCAGCCGCTGCACCCGTGCTGCCATATCGGCGCTGCGGAACACCAGCATCGGCCGGTCGAGGGTGCGCGGGTGGTGAAAGGTGACGTCGAGCGTGTCGCTAGTGAGGGGCAGGTGGGCGTAGGGCTCCTGCGCTTCATCGGCGGCCACGAACCCCAGCGGTTCCCAGAAGGCCTGCGCGACCGCGAAGTCCGGCGCCGGCAGACTCACTTCGGCGAAATCACCGAGCAACGAGAGCTCCGCGGCCGGGCGCGCGACCGGCGAGTAGGTGCGTGCCTCGAGCACCATAACCGCGTGGCCGAACGGATCGCTGAAAGCGATCTCGTTGAAGACATCGTCGCCCGTGCGGCACGTCGTGAGCTTGATCCCCGCGGCGGCGAAGGCCGGCACGCTCTTGCCCACATCCGGATGCACGAAGGTCAGCGCCGGGGAGGAGGCGCTGCGCTGATGCACACCCAGGTGCAGCCGCCCGTCGCTGAGCACCCCGTAGGGATGAGTTACGGCATCGCTGGTAGCGGCCTGTGTGAACCCCAACTGCTCGTAGAACTCGACGCAGGCGCGAATATCCGCGGCGGCTACACTGAACTCGTGAAAGCGTCCAACNNACGGCGCGCCGGCCACGGTTCAGGCCACCAGCCCGTAACGCTGCCCGAGCAGCTGCGCCAGGCACTGCGCGTGGCCGGCGCTCGCGTTCAGCGCCGGTACGTATTGGTAGCGCCGTCCGCCGGCACGCATGAACACTGCGCGGCTTTCTATGGCGATTTCTTCGAGTGTCTCCAGGCAGTCCGCCGCGAACCCCGGACACACGATTGTCACCTCGCGCTCGCCGCGCGCCGCCATGGCGGCGAGCACCGCGTTCGTATAGGGCTTCAGCCACCCGGCCGGACCAAACCGCGACTGGAAACTCACGCTCCATTCGCCTTCGGGGAGCTCGAGTGCGCGCGCCAGCAGGGCCGCGCTCTCCCGGCAGTGCTCGTAGTACGGATCACCCTCGCGGGCGCGGCGCTCCGGGATGCCGTGAAACGACATCAGCAGGTGCGGTGTGCGGCCATGCGCGTGCCAGTATTCCGCCACGCTCGCGCGCAGTGCCTCGATGTAGGCGGGATCATCATGGTAGTCCGCGATGAAACACAGCTCGGGTGCGTAGGCGCTTTGTCGCAGCTCGGCGTTGACCCGATCGCTCACGGCGCCGGTGGTCGCGCCGCAGTATTGCGGGAACAGCGGCAGCACCACGAGTTTGCGAACGCCGCGCTTGCGCAGCCGCCCAAGCGCCGCTCCCAGCTCCGGTGAGCTGTAGAGCATGCCGGCCTCCACCACGGGAGCCGCGGTGGTGGCGCCCGCCAGCGCACCGCTGAGTGCATCGCGCAATTGCAAAGTGAACTCGCGCAGTGGTGAGCCGGAGGCGCCCCAGATGAGTTGGTAGCGGCGCGCGAGCTTGCGCGGCCGCAGGGGCAGGATGAGTCCGTACAACAGCGGCAGCCACAGTGCACGCGGCAGATCCACCACGTGCGGATCGGCGAGAAAGCGCGCCAGGAACGCGCGCACGGCGGCCGGGTCAGCCGCTTCAGGCGTGCCGGAATTAACCAGCAGCACGCCGGTGCGTGCGATG
>PMHN01000030.1 GCA_003156695.1 Gammaproteobacteria bacterium | reverse complement strand
GGCTGCGCGCCAGCGCCGCGCCCGCACGATAAATGCGCTGCACGAAGCGCAGCGAGGCGGCGCCTTCGGGCTGCGGCTCGCAGGTGATCTGCAGCTCATCATCAAGCCGCGCCGGAGCACGGTAATCGACGCGGATGCTCACGACCGTGAAGATGATGCCGGCATCACCCGCCAGTTCGCGCTGCGAATGCCCGCGTGCGCGCAGCCACTCGGTGCGGGCGCGCTCANNACCGCAGGTAATTGGCGTAGTAGACGATGCCACCGCCGTCGGTGTCCTCCCAGTAGACCCGCGCGGGCCAGCTGAAGGCGCTCACCGGGGATCCTCGAACAGCTGCAGGGTTGCGGCCGGGCGCTCCGGGGCCTTGAGGCCGAAGTGCAGGTAGGAGGCGCGCGTGGCGACGCGTCCCCGCGCGGTGCGCACGAGGAAGCCCTGCTGGATGAGAAATGGCTCGGTCACGTCTTCCAGCGTACCGCGTTCCTCACCGAGCGCGGCCGCCAGGCTGTCGATGCCCACCGGCCCACCGTCGAAGCGCTCGATGATTGCCGTCAGGAGTTTGCGATCAAGCGTATCAAAGCCCAACGCGTCCACCTCGAGGAGATTAAGCGCGGCATCCGCCACCGACTCATCGATGCGTCCATCGGCCCTGACCTGCGCATAGTCGCGCACTCGCCGCAGCAAGCGGTTGGTGATGCGCGGCGTGCCGCGCGAGCGCTCGGCGATGCGACGCGCGCCGCCCTCATCAATCGCCACGCCGAGAATGCCGGCCGAGCGTCTGACGATGCGTTCAAGATCCGCAACCTCGTAAAACTCGAGCCTTTGCACGATCCCGAAGCGATCGCGCAGCGGCGAAGTGAGAAGTCCGGCGCGGGTCGTTGCTCCGACGAGGGTGAAAGGCGGCAAGTTGAGTTTGATGGACCGTGCCGCTGGTCCCTCACCGATCATCAGATCGAGCTGGTAGTCCTCCAGCGCCGGGTACAGCACTTCTTCCACCACCGGCGAGAGACGGTGAATCTCGTCTATGAACAGCACGTCGCGTGCCTGCAGGTTGGTCAGCAGCGCCGCGAGGTCTCCGGGACGCTCGAGCACCGGACCTGAGGTCTGACGCAGGTTCACGCCGAGCTCCGCCGCGATGATGAGCGCGAGGGTCGTTTTGCCGAGTCCGGGGGGACCGAATATCAGCACGTGATCGAGCGCTTCCCCGCGGGCGCTGGCGGCACTGATGAAGATTTCCATCTGGGTCTTCACGGGCGCCTGCCCCACGTAGTCCTGCAGCCGCCGTGGCCGGATGGCGCGCTCGACCGCCTCCTCGTCCGCGCCCGCCGCCCCGCTGATGATACGTTCCGCTGTCACAGTACGAGATCTACTCCCGCGCCGCGCTCTGCAGGGCGCGGCGGATCAATTCCTCGGTAGAGTGTNNAACCGCTTTGAGCAAGCGGCTGGCTTCCGCCGGACGATAGCCGAGTGCCACCAGTGCGCCATATGCCTCGCTCTGCGCGCTGGTGCCGGCGGGCTCGGCCGATGCGGCGGCGGCACCCGGCGGCGCGGCGAGCCGGTCACGCATCTCGACGATCAGCCGCTCCGCGGTCTTGCGGCCCACACCCGGCACGCGCGTCAGCGCCGAAATGTCCTCGTTGCGCACGCACTGCGCAAAAGCCGTCACGCTGATGCCCGACAACAGTGCCAGTGCGATCTTCGGCCCTACTCCGGACACGCGGATGAGGCTGCGGAACAAGCGCCGTTCCTCCTCGGTGGCGAACGCGTACAGCACGTGTGCGTCCTCGCGCACCACCAGGTGCGTGAGCAGGTGCACCTCAGCGCCTATGGCAGGCAGATGGAAGAAGGTGGACATCGGCGCTTCCAGCTCGTAACCGAGGCCGCCGACCTCCACGGTGAGCTGCGGGGGGCTCTTGGCGGCGATCCGGCCGCGCACCGAACCGATCATCGGGTCACCTGCCGCACACGCGGCGTGTCGGCCTGCTGCGCGAGCATGGCGAGGCGACGCGCGTGCGCATGGCACACCGCCGCCGCGAGCGCATCCGCCGCGTCCGCGCCGGGGCGCTCGGTGAGGCCCAGCAGGGTGCGGATCATGTGCGCGACCTGGAATTTTTCCGCCGCTCCGGAGCCCACCACCGCGAGCTTGATCGCCCGCGGCGCATATTCAAACACCGGGGTGCCAGCGGGCACCGCGCACAGCGCGGCGCCGCGCGCCTGGCCGAGCTTCAGAGCGCTGTCGACGTTGCGGCTGACAAACACCCGCTCCACTGCCACCTCAACCGGGCGGTGCGCGGCGATGAGCGCCTGCAGACCCTCGAGAATCAGCCGCAGGCGCGCCATGGGAGCCGCGGCAGTGACGTTGAGGCAGCCGTGGGCGATCGCCACGAGTTCGGCCCCGCGGCATTCGATCACACCGAAGCCGGTGCGCCGCGAACCCGGATCGAGGCCCAGAATGCGCACGCTTACGCCCGGCGTGAAGACGACTGCGGCGGCAGCCGGGTCAAAGGCGCGCCAGGACCTCGTGCGATATCTCGACATTCGAATAGACGTCCCGTACCTCGTCGAGCTCTTCCAGGGCCTCGAGCAGGTGAACCATCCGCTCCGCCGCCTCGCCGTAGAGCTCCATGCAAGTCGTCGCACGCTGCGTCACTTCCGCGGTCGCCGGCGCAAAGCCGTGGTGCGTCAGCACCGCGCGCACCGTCGCAAACTCGAGCGGATCGGCGAGCACCTCCACCGAGAGGTCGGCACTCGGCACGACATCCTCGGCGCCGGCCTCAAGCGCCACCTCCATCAGCCGCTCCTCGTCCGTGCCCGGCGGGTAAGTCATCAGCCCCACGATGTTGAACAGGTAGCTGACCGACCCGTCCGCTCCGATGCTCCCGCCATGCTCCACAAACCTCTGGCGCACCTCGGCGCCCAGGCGCCCCCGGTCGCCGGTCAGACACTCGACCATCACCGCCGCGCCACCCGGACCGTAGCCCTCGAAGCGCACCGCCTGCCGAGCGGGGTCGGTTACGCTGCCGGCGGCGCGGCTGCGCCGGCGAGCCTGGACAGACTCGCGGCGCCGGATGTTGGCCCACTTGCTGTGTCCCGCCATCGGCCGTCACCCAAAAAAACCTGGCGGTATGATAGCGGTTACCACCGCGAACGGCACGCAAGCCGCGTCCACTGTCGCCATTCGCTAACGGAAAGCCCACTCTTGGAAACCAGTCAGCTGTGTCCGCCCGAGGTTCGCGATGCCCTCGCCGCGGCGCGTGCCGCGCTCGAGCGCGTGAGCACGCGCGTGACCGTGGACTGTGCGCTCGCCAACGAGGCGGCCGAAATCATGGGCGCGCTCACCGGCAGCACCGATCTGGCGCGCGCGCTGCTGGTGCGGCCGCTGCTCGCTAACCGTGCCCTCACCCCGGAGCAGACCGCTGCTATCGTCGGGCAGCCAGCCACCGACACCGCGCTGGCGCTGCAGCGCCTGGGCAACCTCGGCCTGCCCCGCGACTGGTCGCCGGCGCAGGGGCTTGATACCCCGCAGACCGAGACGCTGCGCAAGATGCTGCTGGCCGTCGTGAGCGATCCACGGCTGGTGCTGGCGCGGCTCGCGGAAGAACTGGTGGCCCTGCGCCATGCGCGTGAACTGCCGGTGGCGGACCGCGAGCGCCGTGCGCTGGAAGCGCGGGCGGTGTATGCGCCGCTCGCCAACCGCCTGGGCGTGTGGCAGCTGAAGTGGGAGCTGGAGGATCTGGCCTTCCGCTACCTCGAACCCGAAGAGTATCGGCGCGTGGCGGCGGCCCTGAATGAACGCCGCGCGGACCGCGAGCACTACATCGCATCCCTGTGCGGAGAGCTGCATGGCCAGCTCCACAGCGCCGGCATCGAGGCGGAGGTCTACGGGCGCCCGAAACACATCTACAGCATCTACCGCAAGATGCGGCAAAAGCAGCTCGCCTTCGAGCAGCTCTTCGACGTGCGTGCGGTACGGATCGTCGTGCCTTCGATCCCGGGGTGTTATGCGGCACTTGGCATCGTGCACGGCCAGTGGCACTACATTCCGGGGGAGTTCGACGACTACATCGCGACCCCGAAGAGCAATGGTTACCGCTCGATCCACACCGCGGTGATCGGCCCGCAGAGCTTAAGCGTCGAGGTGCAGATCCGCACCCGCGACATGCACGAACACGCCGAGCTTGGCGTCGCCGCGCACTGGACCTACAAGGAGGGTGGGCCGCGCGATGCCCAGTACCAGCGCAAGATCGAATGGGTGCGGCGGCTGCTGGAGCCCCAGGATGGCTCAAACGAAGGCAGCGATGCCGACCGCGACCTGCTCGAAGGCATGCGCGCGGAGCTCTTCGGCGATCGGGTTTACGTGCTCACCCCCAAGGGCGAGGTGATCGACCTGTCGCGCGGGGCAACGCCACTGGACTTCGCGTACAGCGTGCACACCTCGCTCGGGCATCGCTGTCGCGGCGCCAAGGTAAACGGGCGCATCGTGCCGCTCACCCACGCGCTCGCCAATGGCGAGATCGTTGAGATCATCACCGGCAAGCACGACGCGCCAAGCCGCGACTGGCTCGCTCCCGAGCAGGGCTACCTCATCTCGGCGCGTAACCGCAGCAAGGTACGCGCCTGGTTCCGTAAGCAGGACGTCGGCGACAACCGCATCGCCGGCCGCGGCATTGCGGAGCGCGAACTCGCGCGCATCGGGGCGCGTCCGGAACAACTCAGCGCCCTCGCGCAGGAACTCAAAGCGCGCGATACCGAGCACCTGCACCAGCTGCTCGGCGAGGGCGAGGTCACGGTCACGCAGCTGATGCAGGCCGCGGCGCGTCTGTTTCAGCCAGCGCCGCGGCCGGTGGTGCGTCCGGCACGTGCCGCGGCGGCGCGCCGCCGCTCCTCCCCGGTGCAGATCGAAGGTATCGGGGATCTGCCGATGACCCTGGCGCGCTGCTGCGCGCCGTTGCGGCCCCAACCGATCTGCGGCTACGTCACGCTCGGGCGCGGCGTGACCGTGCATCGCAGCGACTGCGCGAGCTTCAAGCGCATGAGCGCGCTCAAGTCCGACCGCGTGCTGCAGGTGGAGTGGACGGCCGCCCACGCCGACGCCTTGGCGGTGGAGCTGTCGGTGCGCGCTTACGACCGGCGGGGACTCTTGCGGGATCTGTCCGACGTGCTCGCGGTGGAGCGTCTGAACATTGACGCCGTCACCTCAAAGACGGACCGCGACACCGCGCTGGCGCACTTCGTGCTCAACGTGGCGGTCACTGATCTGGAGCAGCTCGCGCGCGTGCTGCGCCGGCTTTCCGGCGTGCCGAACGTGATCGAGGCGCGGCGGTGCCTCTAGTTGGATTGGCCGAAATCGCTTAGAAGCGATTTCGGCGGACATCAGCTTCGTTTCCGCCGGCCAAAGGCGGGGCTCGATGCACAGCGGCAGCGATCACCTCAGCAGCCGAGCACTTCGTGACAAGCCTGAGCGGACGGACTTTGGCCGGCTGCGGCCGCGGCGATACGGGTCAGCGGTTGATTGAGTCGATCGCGCGCTTGTCGGCGGCCAGAGCCGCCTCGTGCAGCGCTTCCGAGAGCGTCGGGTGGGCGTGGATCGTGCGCTGCAGATCCTCGCTGCTGGCCGAATACTCCATGGCCAGCACCGCTTCCGCGATCAGTTCGCCGGCCATCGGACCCACGATGTGCACGCCCAGGATTTCGTCGTCATCGCGGGCGGCGATGATCTTGGCAAACCCGGCCGTCTGCTCCATGCCGCGCGCTCGCCCGCTGGCAAGAAACGGGAATACGCCGACCTTGTACTCGCGGCCGCTCGCCTTGACCTGCTCCTCGGTAAGCCCCACCCAGGCGATTTCCGGCGCGGTGTAGATCACCGATGGGATGACCTTGTAGTTGACCTCCCCGAATGGGCCGGCGATGAGATCGGCCACCGTGACACCCTCTTCCTTGCCCTTGTGCGCGAGCATCGGTCCGCGCACACAGTCGCCAATCGCCCAAACGCCCTCAACGCCCGTGCGGCAGGAGTGATCGACCTTGATGAAGCCGCGCTCATCGAGCTGCACGCCCGTGTCCGCAGCGAACAGGTCCTTGGTATACGGGCGGCGGCCGATAGCCACCACCAGCCGATCGACGCTGAGGCGCTGCTCGCCCTTACCGTCGGTATAGGTGACCTCGACCGCACTGCCTGCAACGGCGGCCCCCGTGACCTTGGCGCCGAGGCGGATGTCGAGTCCCTGCTTCTTGAAGTGACGCAGCGCCTCCTTGGCGACTTGCTGGTCGGCGAAGGCCAGAAAATCCGGCAGCGCCTCCAGCACCACCACTTCCGAGCCAAGCCGGCGCCAGACGCTCCCCAGCTCCAGTCCGACCACACCAGCCCCGATCACGCCCAGGCGCTTCGGCACCGAGTCCAGATCGAGCGCTCCCCAGGAGTCGATGATGTACGGCGCCTTGAACGGCGCGGAGCGCAGCTCGATTGGCACGGAGCCCGAGGCGAGCACGACGTTGCCGGCGCTGAGCGTGCGCCGCGTGCCATCGTGGGCGGTGAATTCGACCTTGCGGCCGGCGAGGAGCTTGCCGTGACCCTGCAGCGGCGTGACCCCTGCGGCCTTGAACAGCGCCAGGATTCCCCCGGTCATAGCCTTGAGGATGCCGCTCTTGCGCTTTTGCATCTGCGCGACGTCCATCTCGGCACCACTGATCTTGATGCCGTGCACGGCAAATTCCTCGCGCGCGCGGTAATAGAGCTCACTGGACTCGAGCAGCGCCTTGGAGGGAATGCAGCCGGCGTTCAGGCAGGTGCCGCCGAACACGGCGCCGCCGTCGTGGTTCTTCCACTCATCGATACAGGCGACCCGCAGCTTGTTCTGTGCGGCGCGGATGGCCGCCGGGTAGCCGGCGGGGCCGCCCCCGATGACGATGATGTCGAAGGAGTCAGCCCCGGGGGGTGTTGCTGGGTCCGGCATTGCTTTTCTTGCGGTACTGGGAGGCGCGCAAAGTAGCATAAAGATGAGTCACGGACAGCGCTCTTGCCGCAGCGCAGCAAAACTGCCCTGAGTGGGCTCGTACCCGGCCCGGGGCCACCCTCCGGGGCTGTCACGAATCTGGCATATGTCTGTCATACGATTCCCCGCTTACCTCTAAAGGCAACGGGTCGTACCCACCCATGAATAGCGTTATTGCCGGCACCGCGGACGCAGCGTCTGTTTCGCGCCCGCTGCTCGATCGCAAGCCGAGCCGGTCGGTGGCGATGCTGTTCATCTTTTTGCTGCTCGCCGGGGCCCTCTACGCCGGCTACAGCCTGGTGAGCGACATCCATGGCGCCATGCCCAGAACCGTCGCCGTGCTGCCGTTCGTCCTGCTCGGCCTCGCGCTGCTCATCGCCCTGGGGTTCGAATTCGTCAATGGCTTTCATGACACCGCCAACGCGGTCGCCACCGTCATCTACACCCACTCCCTGCCGCCGCATTTAGCGGTGCTGTACTCGGGGGCGCTGAATTTCCTCGGCGTGTTGCTTTCAAGCGGTGCGGTCGCGTTCGGCATCATTACCCTCCTGCCGGTCGAGCTGATCCTGCAGGTCGGCTCAGGCGCCGGATTTGCCATGGTGTTTGCGCTGCTGATCGCGGCCATCATCTGGAACCTCGGCACCTGGTGGCTGGGACTCCCGGCATCCTCCTCCCACACCATGATCGGCTCGATCATCGGCGTCGGCGTCGCCAACGCGCTCATGCACGGGCGGGACGGAACGAGCGGCGTGGATTGGGGTCAGGCGGCCAAGATCGGCTGGTCGCTCCTCATCTCGCCGGTGGTTGGCTTCGTCTTCGCCGCGTTACTTCTGCTCGCGATGAAGGCCCTGATCCGGAATCGCGCCCTGTACGAGGCACCGCAGGGCAACAGCTCGCCACCCTGGTGGATCCGCGGCCTCTTGATTCTCACCTGCGGGGGCGTGTCCTTTGCCCACGGCTCGAACGACGGCCAGAAAGGCATGGGACTGATCATGCTAATTCTCATCGGCACCGTTCCCACCGCCTACGCTCTCAACCACGCCGTCACCTACAAAGACTCGCAGGATTTCATCGCCGTCTCCATCCAAGCCGCCGAAGCCCTTACCAAATACGTCAGCCCCAACGCCACCGTAGGCGATCCCCACGACGACATCACCAACTACGTCCGCGATAAGGATTTCACGCCCAACACCATGCTCGCCCTGCGCACCATGGTCAACGACATCGGCAACGAAACCGCGCTGTACAAAGAGATGAAGAACATCCCCAACGATCGCATACGCAACTTCCGTAACGACATGTACCTGATCAGCGAATCGCTGCGCCTTATGAAGAAGAGCGGCAAGCCCGAGATCGCCGCCGACGACGCCGCCATCCTCGCCAACTACAAAAAGCACATCGACCACTCCACCCGCTTCATCCCCCTCTGGGTAAAGGTCGCCGTAGCCATGGCTCTCGGCCTGGGCACCATGGTCGGCTGGAAGCGGATCGTCGTCACCGTCGGCGAGAAGATCGGCAAGACCCACCTCACCTACGCGCAGGGCGCCGCCGCAGAACTGGTCGCCATGAGCACCATCGCCGCCGCGGACATGTTCGGGCTGCCGGTCTCCACCACGCATGTGCTCGCTTCGGGAGTCGCCGGCACCATGGCGGCCAACAAGTCGGGGCTGCAGATGGCAACACTGCGGAACCTGCTGATGGCCTGGGTGCTCACACTCCCGGCCGCGATCCTGCTGTCAGGCTCGCTCTACTGGGTCTTCCGGCACGTGTTCTAGATTCCCAGCAGCATGCGTCCCGGGTCTTCGAGAGCGTCCTTGATCGCCACCAGGAACTGCACCGCCTCGCGCCCGTCGATGATGCGGTGATCGTAGGTCACGGCCAGATACATCATCGGACGCGCGACGACCGCCCCATTCACCACCATCGGCCGCTCCTGGATCTTGTGCATGCCGAGGATCGCACTTTGCGGTGCGTTGACGATCGGCGTCGACATGAGCGAGCCGAACACCCCGCCGTTGGTAATGGTGAAGGTGCCGCCGGTCAATTCCTCGATGGTGAGTGAGCCCTCGCGCGCCTTGCGTGCGTAATTGGCAACCTCTTGCTCGATTTGCGCGAAGCTCTTTGAGTCCGCGTCGCGCACCACCGGCACGATGAGCCCGCGGTCGGTGGAAACCGCGACGCCGATGTCGTAGTACTCGTGATAGATGATGTCGGTGCCGTCTACCGAGGCGTTTACGGCCGGGTACTTCTTCAGTGCCTCGATCGAGGCCTTCACGAAGAACGACATGAAGCCGAGCTTCACGCCCTGCTCCTTCTCGAAGCGCTCCTTGTAGCGCGCCCGCAGCTCCTGCGTGGCAGACAGATCCACCTCGTTGAACGTCGTCAGCAGTGCCTGGGTCGACTGCGCTTCGACGAGGCGCTGGGCGATGCGCGCGCGCAGGCGCGTCATGGGCACGCGCTGCTCAGCGCGAGTTCCGGCTGGACCAGAGGGCCGCGCAACGGCGGCGCGCACAGGCGCTGCAACCGCCGGTGCCGTCTGCGCTGGTGCCATCTGCGCTGGTGCCGCGCCGGTGTTGGCAGCGACCGGCGCGGAGTCGACGGGCTTCTTGCCGAGGAACCCGACCACGTCTGACTTGGTGATGCGTCCGTCGCGACCCGAAGCCGGAATCGCGGCGGGGTTGAGGTGGTTCTCCTCGACCATGCGCCGCGCCGACGGGCTCAACTTGCCGGCCTCCTTACCGCCATCGCTGGCCGGGGCGGAATTCCCCGCGGGCGGCACGGCGGCGGCCAGTTTGTTGCTGGCGGCCTCGGCGGCCTTTGCCGTCACAGCCGGCCTGGCAGCGCCCGCCGCGGCGCTCTCATCAATCACGGCGAGCACCTGGCCACTGGTCACCACCGTGCCGCTCTGCACACGAATCTCGCGCACGACGCCGTTGGCGGGCGCGGGGACTTCCAGCACGACCTTGTCGGTCTCGAGGTCGGCCAGATTCTCGTCACGGCGGATGGCGTCGCCGGGCTGTTTGTGCCAGGCGACGAGGGTGGCGTCGGCGACCGACTCCGGCAACTGCGGCACACGAATTTCAGTGCTCATGAACTCTTTCTCAATGGGGTCGCGTTCGCCGCGGGTGCGACGGCCGTGAGACGGGTGGTGTCGCGCGCGGACTCCTCCGTAGTGTTCGAATGCAGCGCGGCGGCAACCAGGGCCTGCTGTTCCATCTCGTGGATCTTGCCGATGCCGGTCGCGGGAGCCGCGGCCGGCGAGCGCCCGGCATACAGCACCGCACGACGCCCAAGCAGCAGCTCCTGCAGCCGGTGGCGGATCTGGTACCAGGCACCCTGGTTCTGCGGCTCTTCCTGGCACCACACGACTTCGCGCACCTCGGGGTAGCGGTTGAGGATCGCCTGGTATTCCTCGCTCGGAAACGGGTAGAGCTGCTCGATGCGCACCAGCGCCACATCGCGCAGCGCCTCCTTGCGGCGCGCCTTGAGCAGATCGTAGTAGACCTTGCCGCTGCAGAACACGACCCGCTGCACCTGCGGCGCGGGGATGTCATCGATCTCGCCGATGACCCGCGCGAAGCTGCCGCGCGTCAGATCCTCCAGCGCCGAGACCGCAAGCTCGTTGCGCAGCAGGCTCTTGGGCGTCATGACGATCAGTGGCTTGCGGAAAGACTGGCGCATCTGCCGACGCACCATGTGGAACATCTGCGCCGGCGTCGAGGGCACGCACACCTGCATGTTGTTCTCGGCGCACAACTGCAGGAAGCGCTCGAGGCGTGCGGAGGAATGCTCCGGGCCCGCGCCCTCGTAGCCGTGCGGCAGCAGCA
>PMHN01000247.1 GCA_003156695.1 Gammaproteobacteria bacterium | reverse complement strand
GCGCTGCTGCTGGCCGCGCTCGAGCCGCTGTTCGCAGAACTGGGCGCATTCCTCAAGACGCGCCAGTGCGGCGTGTTGGAACTCGAGTGCCGGCTGACACACCGGCAGGCTGCGGTGACTTGTTGCGTGCTACGGCTCGCCTCACCGTTCACCGATGCGCAGCGCCTGAGTGAGCTCCTCGGCGCGCAGCTCCACGCGCTGCAGCTGCCGGAACCGGTGCGCGCCTGCGAATTGCGTGCATCTGCCCTGGTGCCGCACGTGTCGGGCCCGGCAACATTGTGGCAGCCCGGCGAACACGGTGGCGATGCGGGTAAGGAAACGTATGGACTCATCGAGCGCCTGCGCGCACGTGGAGGTCCTGAAGCCGTGCACGGGCTTGCGCTCCTCGAGGGGCACCGGCCGGAAAGCAACTGGGCGGTCACCGGGCCGCCACCGGTGACGCCCGCGCGGCGCGCAGTGCCCGGGCTCGCCCTGGAATTTCCCACACCGGCGCTGCGCCGGCCCCTGTGGCTGCTGCGGACGCCGCAACCGCTGGCCGTGCGGGACGGGATGCCGCGGCGGCGCGGGCCGCTGCGCCTGGTCAGTGAACCGGAGCGCATCGAGACCGGCTGGTGGGATGGGGGTGAAATCGCGCGCGATTACTACACCGCGCTCGACATCCATGGCGTACGGCTGTGGGTATTTCGTGAGCGCGCGGCGCCGCATGGATGGTACTTACACGGCGTATTCGGATGAACGGTCGAAACGCAGACGTGAGCGCAGAAAAGGCTTTTCGGGGTCGTNNATGGATTCACGGCGTCCCCGAAAAGCCTTTTCTGCGATCGCGGATGCGCTCGTAACGGTTCACCGTGTACGCGGAGCTCCACTGTCTTTCGAACTTCACGTTTCTGCGCGGCGCCTCGCACCCGCATGAGCTGGTGGAGCAGGCGGATGCACTCGGTTACAGCGCGCTCGCGATCACCGATGAATGCTCGGTGGCCGGAGTGGTGCGCGCGCACATGGCGGCGAAACACCGGCGCATCAAGCTCATCGTCGGCGCGGAGTTCCGGCTTGCCTGTGGGCTGAAATTCGTCGCGCTAGCCAGTGACCGGGGTGGCTACGGCCGGCTGTGCCGCCTCATTACCCGCGGCCGGCGCGCGGCCGCTAAGGGCCGCTACGCGCTCACGCGTGCCGATCTTGAGGCAGCGGACATTGAGGGGTGTTTCATGCTGTGGCTGCCGGCGGCGCGGCCTCAGCTCACGGAGTTGGCGTGGCTCGCCGAGCGCTTTCCCGGGAAGTTGCGGGTCGCGGTCGAGCTGTTGCGCGACGGGCGCGATGGCGAGCGGCTTGCGAAGCTCACCGAAATCGGTGCGCAGTGCGGCGTGCCGCTCATCGCCAGCGGCGATGTGCACATGCACGTGCGTGCGCGGGCGCACCTGCAGGACGCGCTCACCGCGATCCGTCTGAACGTGCCGATTACTCAGGTGGGCTCGCGGCTATACGCCAACGGCGAGCGCTATCTGCGCGAGCCCGCGCGTCTTAAGCGGCTGTACCCGCAGGAACTCCTCGCGGCGACGGTGGAGCTTGCCGCCGCGTGCCACTTCTCACTCGACGAACTGCGCTACGAATACCCGCGCGAGCTCGTACCGGCCGGTGAGACCGCGGCCAGCCACCTGCGCCGGCTCACGCAGGAGGGAGCGCGCTGGCGCTGGCCCAATGGGGTGCCGGAGGCTGAGCGGGTCGCCATCGAGCATGAGCTCGCGCTCATTTCCGAGCTCGCTTACGAGCCGTACTTTCTTACCGTGCACGACATCGTTGCCTGGGCGCGGGGCCGGGGAATCCTGTGCCAGGGCCGCGGTTCTGCGGCCAACTCGCGCGTGTGCTACTGCTTAGGGGTCACTTCGGTCGATCCGCAGCGCGGCGCGGCGATGCTCTTCGAACGCTTCATCTCACGCGAGCGCAACGAGCCGCCCGACATCNNCGATATCGATTTCGAACACGAAAGGCGCGAGGAGGTCCTGCAGTACGTCTACGGGAAGTACGGGCGTGAGCGCGCCGCGCTCGCCGCGACCGTCATCATGTACCGGCCGCGCAGTGCGCTGCGCGACCTGGGCAAGGTGTTTGGACTTACGCCAGAGGAGAGCGCTCGCCTGGCGAAGGTCATGCAATGGTGGGATGGGAGCACGCAGATTGCGGCGCGCGTACGCGAGGCGGGTTTCGATCCGGCGAGTCCCTGGCTGTCGCGCCTGCTGCCGTANNTGCAGTGGGACAAGGACGATCTGAATGACTTAGGTCTCCTGAAAGTGGATCTGCTGGCGCTCGGCATGCTGACGGCGCTGCAGCGCGCCTTCACGCTGGTGAATGACTACCGCGGCACGCACCACGCGCTCGGTGAGCTGCCAGCTGAAGATCCGCGCGTCTACGACATGATCGGCCGTGCCGACACCATCGGGGTTTTCCAGATCGAATCGCGCGCGCAGATGNNGATCGAGAGCCGCGCGCAGATGGCGATGCTGCCGCGGCTGAAGCCGCGCTGTTACTACGATCTCGTGATCGAGGTCGCGATCGTGCGCCCGGGTCCGATCCAGGGCGACATGGTGCATCCGTACCTGCGGCGCCGCAGCGGCGCCGAAGCGGTGGAGTATCCGGGCGAGGAAGTGCGCGAAGTCCTGCACCGCACGCTCGGCGTGCCGATCTTCCAGGAACAGGTAATGCAGATTGCGATCGTGGCCGCGGGGTTTACCGCCGGCGAGGCGGACGCGCTGCGCCGTGCAATGGGCGCCTGGAAGAGAACCGGGGGCCTGGATCCGTTTCGCGAGCGGCTGCTCGAGGGCATGCGCGCCAAGGGCTACCCGCAGGAGTTCGCGCAGCGCATCTACCAGCAGATGCTCGGTTTTGGCGAATACGGTTTTCCGCAGTCGCATGCAATGAGCTTTGCGCTGCTGGTGTATGACTCCGCGTGGCTGAAGTGTCATGAGCCGGCGGCCTTCGCCTGTGCGCTTCTCAACAGTCAGCCCATGGGGTTTTACGCGCCGGCGCAACTGGTGCGGGATGCGCGCGCACACGGCGTCGAGGTGCGCGCGGTGGACGCGTGCGTGAGCGCCTGGGATGCAACGCTCGAGCGGCGCGCGAACGGCGAGCCGGCGTTGCGGCTGGGTCTGCGGCTGGTGAA
>PMHN01000232.1 GCA_003156695.1 Gammaproteobacteria bacterium | reverse complement strand
CAGCGCCCACAGGCAGCGCTTGGCCAGCGGTACGCGCCGTGGCGGTAGCGCGCGGTAGAAAGCCGTGCTGACGTCGTGGTGCAGATGCACCGCCGCCGCCTCCACCGGCCACTGGCGGCCCGTGCTGGCGATGAGATAGCGTGTACCGCCGGCGCCCGCGACGCTCAGATCCACGAGCGCCTCCGGAAGGCCCGCGGGGGACGCGCCGCTGAAGGCCAGTGCCGTGGGTTCGCCAGCGCCCTCACCCGCGGCGCCGAGGAGTATCAGCCCCAGCGCGCCGGCGCTCTGGCGCTCAACCGCGACCGGTCCGTGGAAAGTGACCAGCGGCTCAGCCATCGAACAGCGGCTCGCAGCGCACGTCAGTCGTCACCGAGTTGGCGATGAAACACTCCTCATGGGCGTGGGCGTGCAACTGCATGACATCCTCACGCGCAGGCTTAAGCGAGCCGCTGAACACCACGTGGGGACGCAAAGTGACGCGCACCATGGCCACCCTGCCGGCGGCGTTGTGGCCCATGACACCGGCAGCCGCGTCGCTGTAGTCATCGACACAGAACCCGCGACCGGCCGCGAGCGACAGGAACCACAGCATGTGGCAACTCGCGAGCGCGGCCACCAGGGCTTCCTCCGGATCCACCGCGGCCTCCGCCGACATCGGCACCCGCACCACATGTGGCGAAGAGGATGCCGGCACGGTAACCCCGCCGTCGAACGCCCAGGTGTGGGCGCGGCTGTAGCGGTTGTCAGTAAAGGCCGCCGTGCCTCGCGTCCAATGAATCCGTGCCTGGTGCTCGTGTCCTGCCATCGCTTTGTCTCCGACCCGCCTGCGGCAACGATTGTACGATACGCGCATGAAGGCCCCCGATCTGCAGCCACGGCGCGTCCTGACACTCCTGCACGCCACCTCGCTGGTCGTCGGCATCACCATCGGCACGGGCGTGTTTCTCAAGTCCGCCCAGATGGCGCAGGCCGTGGGGACGCCGGCCCTGGTGCTGGGGGCGTGGGCCGCGGCGGGTCTGGTCGCGATGCTCGGCGCCCTGTGCTTTGCGGAACTTGGCGCGATGTTGCCGGCAGCGGGTGGCGAGTACGTGTACCTGCGGGCGGCCTATGGCGATGTCCCGGCCTTCCTCTTCGCCTGCAACAGCTTCGTGCTCGGCGGGGCGATTGTCGCCGCCTATGGCGCGGCGGTGGCGGTATTTACCGCCGATATTTACCCGCTGGGAGCGGCGTGGTTCGCGCACACCACGGCGCTCTTCGGCACGCACTTCACCCTCGAGTTCGGTCCGCGCCAGCTGATCGCCGTCGGTGTGATCGCGGTGTTCGGGCTCATCAACTGCGCCGGTGTGATGCTCGGCGGGCGCGTGCAGACCCTGCTCACCGTCGCCAAGGTGTGCGCCATTCTCGGCGTTGCCGGCGGCGTGTTTTTCTTCAGCAACGTGCACGGCACTGCCAATCTCGCCGCGCCACCGCGGGCCGCCAGCGGCGGGTTCAGCGGCTTCGGCGCGGCGATGTTTGCGGCCCTGTGGGCCTACAGCGGCTGGCAGTACCTGCCCATGGCCGCGGGCGAAGTACAGGAGCCGCAGCGCAATCTGCCGCGCGCCATCATCCGCGGCATGCTGCTGGTGCTCGGCATCTACCTCCTCATCAACTTCGCCTACCTCTACGCGCTGCCGTTCGCGCAAGTTGCGAGCGCGAGCTCCAGCGCGTGGCCGGATGCGCCTTCGGTGGCGACCCGTGCCGTGCGTACCTTCCTCCGTGCGCGCGCAGCTCCGGTGGCCGCGCTCATCTTCCTCCTGTCCACCATCGGCTCTTTGAACGGCACGATCCTTACGGGTGCCCGGGTTGCCTGGGCTGCCGCGCGCGACGGCCTGTTTTTCTCGAGTTTCGGGACCCTGAGCCCGCACTCGCGCGTGCCGCTCACCTCGATCGTGCTGTTGTGCGTGTGGGCGGCGCTGCTCGCCACTTCCGGCACTTTCGACCAGCTGACCAACATGGCGGTGATGTCCTACGCCATTTTCTGGATTCCGGTGGTGCTGGCGGTGATCGTGCTGCGCCGGCGCTCACCGCTTGCGGTGCGTCCCTATCGGCTGCGCGGCTATCCGTGGGTGCCGCTCACTTTCGTCGCGGTGATGGCGTGGATCGTGGTCAGCGCGTTCATCACGACGCCCACGGAATCGATCGCCACCGCGCTGCTGATCCTGCTGGGGCTGCCGTTGTATCCGCTGTTCCGCCGCCAGCGCGTCAGTCCGACTCCAGCTCCCAGAGCGTGAGCGGCGCGCCGCGCCGCACCCACAGGCCCAGTCCCGCCTCGCGAAAGCGCGGTGCCAGGCGCGTGCGGTACCAGCGCGCACTGCGCAGGTGCACCTCAGGATCCGTGCGCCGCAGGTCGCAGTTGTGCTCGAAGTCGTGGCGGGTGAGCGCGCTGAAGTACAGCGCGCCCCGGCATAGCCGCGCGAAGTTGGCGAGCGCCCGTGCGGCAGCGGCGCGCTCGAGATACTGCAGTACGTCGTAGCACACGACCAGGTCGAAGGGCGTGCGCGTGCGATAGTCCTCGATCCTGCCGTACTGCCAGCCGTAACGCTCGCACAGGTAGGCGCTCGCCTCCAGCGCCACGTACTGCGCGCGCGGCAACAGCCGTTTGAGTTGCGCGCGCAGGAGCCCCGTGCCGCAGCCCGCCTCGAGGATGCGCCGCACCGGCAGCCCCAGGTGGGCGCTGCCGGCCGCGATCAGCCGCGCCCGCGCGCGCATCTCACTGCGGCTCGTAACCGCGGTACGCGGGTCATGGTAGTAGCGCTGGTAGTACTCGCGGCCAAAGGGCGCCGCGGGTGGTGGCCGCGGGCTCACGGGGATTGCGGCGTGTAGCAGCGCGCGATGAGCGCCTCGTAATCCGTCCCCGGCGGCAGCGTGCCGAAAGCGGCTGGCGCCCCGCTAACGAGCCGCGAGGCGAGGAAGGCTTCGCATTCGGCCGAGGGACCGTCGGCCAGCAACACTGCCGCCTGCACGGCAAGTGCGATCCGTTGTGTCAGCTCGCGCGCGCGTGCCTCGGCCACCGCGCCCGCTCTTAAATCCGCGCTGAGTGCCGCGGCGAACCTGTGGTAGCGCGGATCGTCGCTGCCCGTGTGCGCGAGCAGTTCCTCCAGCACATCCTGGGTGCGCGGCTCGCGCGCCAGCGCCCGCAGCACGTCCAGGCACATGATGTTGCCCGAGCCCTCCCAGATGGAGTTGAGCGGCGCCTCGCGGAAGCGCCGTGCGATCGGGCCTTCCTCGACATAACCGTTGCCGCCGAGCACCTCCATCGCCTCGCCGCACACCGCCGGGGCGCGCTTGCAGATCCAGTACTTGGCGACCGGCGTGAGCAGCCGCCGCAGGAGTCCCGCCGCCTCGTCGTCCTGGGCATCGAAAGCCCGCGCCAGACGCATGACCAGCGCCACGGCCGCCGCCGATTCCAGCGCCAGATCTGCCAGCACATTGCGCATCAGCGGCTGCTCCACGAGCAGGCGGCCGAAGGCGTGCCGGCCGCGCGCATGGTGAATCGCCTGCACGGTGCACTGGTGCATGAGTCCCGCCGAGCCGATGGCGTTGTCGAGGCGCGTGTAGACACCCATTTCGAGAATCGCCGGGATGCCGCGCCCTTCTTCGCCCACCAGCAGGCCCCAGGCGTCGGCGAACTCAACTTCACTCGAGGCGTTGGAGCGGTTACCGAGCTTGTCCTTGAGCCGCTGCAGCTTCAGACCGTTGACGCTGCGGTCGGGAAGAAAACGCGGCACGAGGAAGCACGACAGCCCGCGCGGCGCCTGCGCGAGCACCAGGAAGGCATCGCACATCGGCGCCGAGAAGAACCACTTGTGCCCGGTGAGCCGGTATTCGCGGCCGGGGCCGGGCGTACCGACGGCGACCGCGCGCGTGGTGTTGGCGCGCACGTCCGAGCCGCCCTGGCGTTCGGTCATGCCCATGCCCATCAGCACTCCGCGCTTGTCGGCGGCGGGCACGAAGCGCGGATCGTAGTCGCGTGACATCAAGAGCTGCAGCCACACGCCGAAATCGCCGGACTGCGGTTTGAGCGCCGGCACCGCGCCGTAGCTCATGGTTGCCGGGCATTGCGTACCGTTCTCGATCTCGGCCCACATGAGATAACCGGCGGCCCGCGCCACGTGCGCACCAGCGCACGGCTCGGCCCAGGGTCCGGTGTGCAGGCCCTCGGCCACCAGCCGGCCCAGCAGCTCATGCCAGGCCGGATGAAATTCGACTTCATCGCGCCGCGCACCGAAGCGATCGAACACGCGCAGCAGCGGCGGATTGCTGTTGGCGGTATCCCCGAGCGCGAACATCGCCGCGCTGCCGAGACGCTCACCGAGCGCGCTGAGCGCGGCGTGCTGCGCAGCCGCGCCCTCGCGGGCGCAGGCAGCCACGAGAGCTGAATGCGTGCTGAACAGGTTGTAGTCACTCAGCTCGCCGGACTGGTTGAACGCTTGATCTGAGGCACGGTCCATAAAAGCTTCCGGATGTGTATGCTTTTCACGCCCGCGGCACGTTAGTCGTAATATGTTCCGGCATCGTGCACGCGAACAAGAGGAGGCACTGATGAAAGCCATTTTCGCCGCAGTCGCGGCACTGACGCTGAGCGCCGCGCTGTCGGGCTGTATCGTCACACCGGTTGGCTACGGGGCGGTGGTAGCCGAGGCGCCGCCGCCGGTGCCGTACGAGGCGGTCGTCGGTGTTGCGCCGAGCCCTGGGTATTTCTGGATGGGCGGAGGCTACGCCTGGGTGGGCGGGCGTTACGCCTGGCAGGCCGGCCATTGGGCGGCGCCGCGTCCCGGCTATCGCTGGTCGCCGCACGCCTGGCGTCGTTCCGGCAACGGCTGGCGCGACGAAGGCGGCCGCTGGGAGCGGGCGCGCTAGCTGCGCCTCTCTCTGCATTTGCGCTCCTCCCGGGCGCCGCTGCACACTGCGCGGCTGCGGCGATAGCCACGGGACACCTCGAGGAGCGAAGTCATGAAGGGCACGGCATGGATCGCGGGCATGGCGCTCGCGGCGGCATTATCGGTTGCGCAGGCGCCGGCGACCGAAACCTCCGCAGGCAAGGCGGCGCACGCTTTCACCCTCAGCAGCCCGGACATCACCGCCGGCGGCAAGATGGCCGAGGCGCAGGTGTTCAGCGGCTTTGGCTGTAAGGGCGGCAATGTGTCCCCGGCGCTCGCCTGGAACGGCGCCCCGGCGGGCACTCGCAGCTTCGCACTGTTGATGTATGACCCCGACGCGCCGACCGGCAGTGGTTGGTGGCACTGGATCCTCTACAACATCCCGGCCACCGCCACCTCGCTTCCGGCCGGTGCCGGGGATCCGCACAAGAACCTGCTGCCCGCGGGCGCGCTGCAGGGCCGCACGGATTTCGGCACCTCCGGGTACGGCGGACCGTGTCCGCCGCCCGGCAAGCCGCACCACTATCACCTGTGGCTGTATGCGCTGAAGACAGACAGGCTCGACGTCCCCGCGGACGCCACCGCCGCCTACATCGGATTCAACGTGCGGGCGCAGGCGCTGGGCCGCGCGCAGCTCATGGGAGTGTATGGCCGCTAGGCGCCCGATCCCGCGTGAGCGCCGGCCTGCCATCTGGCCGTGGCTGCTCATGCCGCTCGTGGTGCTGGTGGTGTTCTACGCGCTGTTCCGCGTGCACCACCCTTCCGGCACACCGTGGGCTGCGCTGTGGGGCCACGCCACGGGCGCCGGCGACAGCCGGCCCGCGGGCGAGTAAGCGCGCGCCAGCATGTCCGTGAGTGCACCCAAAGCCCGCGTCCGGGCGGCCCCGCGCGCGCGGCCGCGTTCAGCCGCACCCGCGGTGGCGGCACGCGCGCCGAAAGTTGGTTTCGTGAGCCTCGGGTGCCCCAAGGCGCTGGTGGACTCCGAGCGCATCCTCACGCAGCTGCGCGCGGAGGGTTACGAAGTCGCCCCGACCTACGAGGCCGCCGATATCGTGGTCGTCAACACCTGCGGCTTCATTGATGCGGCGGTCGACGAGTCCCTCGATACCATCGGCGAAGCCCTCGAGCACAACGGCAAGGTCATCGTCACCG
>PMHN01000112.1 GCA_003156695.1 Gammaproteobacteria bacterium | reverse complement strand
CGGCCGGACGGAGTGCGCAGTCGGTCACAGTCCTGGCTATCGGCAAAGCCCAAGCCCCGCAAACCCTCGCCGCCGCCGCGCGTTGCGGCCTGACGCACTTTGGCGAGAGCTACCTGCAGGAAGCGCTCGAGAAGCTTGCGGCGCTGCGGGCATATCCCCTGACCTGGCACTTTGTGGGGCGCGTGCAGACCAACAAGACCCGCGCGATCGCGGAACACTTCACCTGGGTGCACGCGGTGGACCGGCTGAAAAGCGCCGCGCGCCTCTCCGCCCAGCGTCCCTTTCATGCGCCGCCCCTGAATGTCTGCCTGCAGGTGAACCTCGCGGCCGAAGCCAGCAAGGGCGGCGTCGCGCCCGCCGAGGTGCCGGCGCTTGCGGCCGCGGTGGCGGCACTGCCACGCCTGAAGCTGCGCGGGCTCATGTGCATTCCGCCCGAGGAGGCGGAGCCGGCGCGCCANNCCATCGTGCGCCTCGGCACGGTGCTGTTCGGCGCCCGGCCGTGACCGCTTGCGGTCAGCGGTGGATGGGGTGGCCTGCCGAAAGGGCCACGGGCCCTTTCGGCCAATCAACAAGTACAATGTGCCGGTCATGAACGGCCGCATCTGCATACTCGGCGCCGGCAACATGGGGCGCGCGCTCGTGGGCGGCCTGTTGCGCTCCGGCATGCGCCCCGAGCAGCTGAACGTCGGCGAGAAACACCTCGCCGCGCGCACGACGCTGGCGCGCGATTTTGGTGTCAGCGCGTTGGCGGACAACTCGGCGGCCGCCGCGGGCGCCGCCGTGGTGGTGCTTGCCGTGAAGCCGCAGGATGTCGTCGCGACGCTGAGCGGCCTGGCGGGCCTGTTCGCCGGGCAGCGCCCGCTGGTGGTTTCGGTGGCCGCCGGTGTTCGCATCGCGACGCTGCAGGGCGCATGTGGCGCAGGGACTGCAGTGGTGCGCGCCATGCCCAACCGCCCCGCTCTCGTCGGCGCCGGGATCACCGGCCTGTACGCCGCGGGCGAGGTCTCCACGGCACAACGTGCCAGCGCCCAGAGCGTGCTCGGATCCGTGGGCGAGACCGTGTGGGTACCCACCGAGGAGGCGCTGGACGTGGTGACGGCGCTCTCGGGCAGCGGACCGGCCTACTTCTTTCTTCTGGCGGAGCTTCTGGCCGAGGCCGGCGAGTCGCTCGGTCTGGAAGCACCCGCCGCGCGGCGCCTGGCAAACGCGACTCTCTACGGCTCAGGCCTCCTGGCACATGCCGCGGATGCCGACCTGAAACGGCTGCGGGCCGAAGTCACCTCCGCGGGGGGCACGACCGAGGCAGCGGTGCGGGTCTTCGAGAGCGCGGGCCTGCGGGCCACGGTAACTCAGGCGCTGGTTGCGGCGGCGCAGCGCAGCCGCGACCTCGCCGCAGTCACGGGAAATCCATGAGCGCTATCTATTTCATCGTCGAAACCCTGCTGTCGCTCGCGCTGTTCGTGTTCCTGGTGCGGCTGCTGCTGCAGCTCACCCGGGCGGACTTCCGCAATCCCATTTCACAGGCGGTGGTGCGGCTGACCAATCCCCTGATCCTGCCCTTGCGGCGCGTGCTGCCCCCGGTCGGCAAGCTCGACAGCGCCTCGGTCGTCGCCGTGCTGCTCGTGACCGGGGTCGAGGTTGGGTGCCTGTTCGCGCTGCACGGCGTCGGCTGGCCGGGTCCGCTCGTCTGGGCGCGCGCCATGCTGGTGGAAATCAGCAGTACGCTCCTGTGGACCTACTTCTACGCGATCTTCCTCTACGCGCTCCTGAGCCTCATCGCCCCCGGCGGTTACTCGCCCCTGCAGTCGGTGCTCGCGGCGCTGTGCGAGCCGGTGCTGCGCCCTATCCGCCGGCTGATCCCGGCGGTAGCGGGGCTGGATCTGTCGCCGCTGTGGGCCATCATCGTCATCCAGGCGCTGCTGATCCTCTTGCGGTAGCTCCGCAGCCGCAAGCTGGGCGGGCGAAATCGCGCGCGCGCGCCGAGTGATCTTGGCTGTCGGAACACGTGCTTAAGCGCGACTTCGCACCGTGAATCGCAGCATCACAGAGCCCCCTCTTTGCATGTCAAGCGGCCCGTGATGCCGCCGTGCACTGCGCAAACCCTGAGAAAGAAGGCATTTGCGCACCACGCGAAATAAAAAACCGCTTGCGTAAGCGCGCGCATGTGCTATTTTTCGCGCCGATTCTCTTCAAGCGGCAGCACAGCGCCGCCTCGCAATCACTAAATTTAATTCCAGGAGTAGGGCAACATGGCGAAAAAGGGTGGCGCACCGACGAAGTCGGAAGTCCTGACACACATCTCCAAGGACACGGGGCTCTCCCGCAAGCAGATCGGCACCGTGTTCGATTCGCTGGGCGGTGTAATCAAGAAGAGCCTGCGCGGCAACGGCTTGTTCACGATGCCGGGCCTCTTGAAGATGAAGGTCGTCAAGAAGCCGGCCACCAAGGCTCGTGAAGGCGTCAATCCGTTCACCGGCGAAAAGATGATGTTCAAGGCCAAGCCGGCGAGCAAGAAGGTTCGCGTGATGCCTCTGAAGAGCTTGAAGGGCATGGTGAACTCCTAAGAGTTCACGCTTTCCGCTTTAACTGCGACAGATCAGCCCGGGAGGAGAAATTCTCCCGGGCTTTTTGTTTTTTTACGCCGCCGCCCGACCCATGAAGGCGACCACGGTCTCGCGCAAGTCATTGATGCGGCCGTGAAAGAAATGCCCCGCGCCGGGCAGCACCACGACCTCGGGCGCAGGCACCAGGGTGCGCGTCCACGCGAGTACGATCTTCGGTGGTACCACCTCATCGGCGTCGCCCTGCACGATCAGCCATGGGCACGCCGGGGCCGCGGCCCCCGTTACACCGATCTTGGTGATGCCGGGTGCGACCGCCACCAGCCGTGCGGGCCTCGCCTCACCCGCCGCCCACACCGCCACCGAACCGCCGAACGAAAATCCGCCGAGCCATAGCGCAGCTCCTGGCCAGCGCTTACGCCCATAAGCGATCACGGCGAGCGCGTCCTGGGTCTCCCCGCGGCCGTCGTCATAAGTCCCGGCGCTGGTGCCGACACCGCGGAAGTTGAAGCGCACGGCGGGCGCTCCCAGCTGGTTGAAGGCCCGCGCCAGGGTATGCACCACCTTGTTGTCCAGGGCTCCGCCATAGAGCGGATGCGGGTGGCAGACAACCGCGAAGGCGCTGACGGGCGCGGACTCGCTGCCGTCAGCGACCGGCGTCTCGATGAGCGCCTCGAGCCCACCGGCGGGGCCCGGGAGAGTCAGCCGTTCAGCGCGTGGCGCCCGCCGGATCATGGGGCGGCAGTGGTGCTGTCCACGGGAGCGGCGAGCCTCACCAGCAGGCGATTCAGGCGCTGCACGTACTCAGGCGGATTGCTGAGCGACACGCCTTCGGCAAGCGCCGCCTGGTCGAAGAGCAGTTGCGCGAGTTCCGAAAACTGACCGGCGTCCGCGACGCCGTCCAGGTACTTCACCAACGGATGCCCGACATTCACTTCCAGGAGTGGGCGGCCAGCGGGCGCCTTCTGCCCGGCGGCGGCGAGGATGCGCTGCATCTGCTCGGAAAGATCGTGCTCCCCGAGCACCAGGCACGCGGGGGACTCCTGCAGGCGCTCACTCACCCGCACCTCCGTGACGCGCTCGCCCAGGGAATCCTTGATGCGCTTCAGAAGCCCCTTGCTCTCCTTGAGCTGCGCCTCGTGCTGCTGACGATCGGCAGCACTCGCCAGGCCACCGAGTTCCAGATCACCGCGCGCAGCATCCTTGAAGCGCTTGCCCTCGAAGGTCTCGAGCTGTCCCATCACCCACTCGTCGATGCGTTCGGCGAGCAGCAGCACTTCGAGTCCGCGTTCCTTCAGGCGCTCAATGGCCGGACTTCCCCGGGCCGCCTCGAGGCTCTCGGCGATGACGTAATAGATGCGGTCCTGGCCGGTTTTCATGCGCGCGACGTAGTCGGCGAGGCTCACCTGTGGAGCATTGTCCGCCGCGTGCGTGCTGGCAAAGCGCAGCAGCGGCAGCAGCGCCCCGTGGTTGGCGTGATCCTGCGCGATGCCCTCCTTCAGGACCGCTCCGAACTCCTTCCAGAAGCTGGCGTACTTCTCCGGCTCGTCTTTCGCGAGCCGCGCCAGCAGCTCCAGCACCCGCCGGGTGAGCCCGCCGCGGATGGCCTCGACCTCCGGCTCCTGCTGCAGAATCTCGCGCGAGACATTCAGCGGCAGATCGCTGGAGTCCACCACGCCCTTGACGAACCGCAGGTACAGCGGCAGGAACTGCTCGGCGTCGTCCATGATGAACACGCGCCGCACGTACAGCTTCAGTCCCCGTGCCGCATCGCGCTGCCACAGGTCGAACGGCGCGCGCGCCGGCAGGTACAGGAGGCTCGTGTACTCACGCTTGCCTTCCACCTTGTTGTGGCTCCAGGCGAGCGGGTCGGTGAAGTCATGCGCGAGGTACTGGTAGAACTGCCGGTATTCCTCGTCCGAAATCTCGGTGCGCGGCAGCGTCCACAGCGCCTTTGCCTGGTTCACCACCTCATACTCGAGCGACGCCTCGCCTTCTTTGCGCATGCGCACCGGGAAGCCAATGTGGTCCGAATAGCGGCGGATGAGACCGCGCACCCGCATGGCATCGGCGAATTCGTGGGCGTCGGTCTTCAGGTGCAGCGTGACCGCCGTGCCGCGCGCCGCCTGCGTCACGGTCTCGACGGTGAAATCGCCGTCGGCGCCGGACTCCCAGCGCACGGCCGCCGCGGCTGGCGCGCCGGCCTTGCGCGAGCGAACCTCGACGCGATCGGCGACGATGAAGGCGGAGTAAAAGCCGACGCCGAACTGGCCGATGAGCTGCGAGGTCTTCTGCTCATCACCGGACAGCGAGCGAAAGAACTCCGCGGTGCCGGAGCGTGCGATGGTACCGAGGTTGGTGATGGCCTCCTCGCGCGTCATACCGATGCCGTTGTCGGTGATGGTCAGGGTGCCGGCGGTGGCGTCGGCGTCTATGCGTATAGTGTTGGAGGACACGTCGGAGTAGAGCGCGCTGTCGCCGATGGCGGCGAAGCGCAGCCGGTCACAGGCGTCCGATGCGTTGGAAATGAGTTCGCGCAGGAAGATTTCCCTGTGGCTGTACAGGGAATGGATCATGAGCTTCAGGAGCTCGCGGACTTCGGCCTGGAAGCCGTGGGTCTGGCGATCGCCAGCCTGCGCGGCGCTGGCTTCGGGGGTGTCATTGGCTGGCATGCTGGTCTTCCACCGCGCAAATGCGCTTGTGTAAACCAGCGATCTTGGGAATCAGCGCGGATTTTTCAAGCGCCGCGTGTGGGCGGCCGCCTGCAGGCGGCTGGGGGCGGCTGGGGGCGGCCTGGAAGGGCTCAGCCCGCGAGCTGCGGCAGGTGCTGGCGCGCGAGCAGCAGCGCTGCAGTGCAGGCCAGCAACATGCCGGAAGCCGCGGCGATGAAGGGCACGGCGGTCGCGAGAGTCTCGGTTATGGCCGCGGTCGCGAGGTGGCGGCAGGCGCCGGTGACATCGTCGAGATCGTCCCAGAGATAGGCGAGGAACTCCATGTGTAAGGGGCACTTTACGTGGCCGCGATGGCGCGCGGCGTGCGCGCGCTCACAATCAAGCGCGCGCTGCCCCTCGCTTGCAGCAGGTGGCGGGCATGCGTAGGCTTGCCAGCGCCCCGTGAACACCCGGACGTGACTTAAATCAGGTCATCATGCAGCGCATCGTCGTCCTGAACCCCAAAGGCGGGTCCGGCAAGACGACCATCGCTATCAACCTGGCGAGTTACCTCGCCTCGCAAGGGGCGCGGCCCGTCCTGATGGACTTCGACCCCCAGGGCTCAACGGTCCGCTGGGTCCGCAAGCGCAAGCCCTCACAGCCGCAGATCCAGGTCATCGCCGCGTTTGAGAAGGACACGCGCACCACACGCGCGTTCCAGCTGCGCGTCCCCGATAACACCAGCCACATCGTGGTCGACACCCCGGCGGCGCTCGAGCCCGGCGAGCTGCCGGAAATGACCCGCGATGCCGACAAGATCATCGTGCCGGTACTGCCCTCGGATATCGATATCCATGCCTGCTCCAAGTGCATCCGCGACCTGCTGCTGGTGGCCAAGGTCCGCCGCGAGGACAACCGCATCGGGGTCATCGCCAACCGCATTCGCCGCAATACCCTCACCTACCAGTCACTGATCCGCTTTCTGCACACGCTCGGCATCCCGATTGTGGCCACCATCCGCGACTCGCAGAACTACGTGCGCGCCGCGGAACTCGGCGTCGGCGTACACGAGATGAAGAGCTACGTGGCCCAGGACGACGTGGCGCAGTGGGCGCCGCTGGTGCAATGGCTGACGGGTCCTAAGCCGGATGCCGGGTCGCCGCCGGCGCAATCCTCGGGTGGAACGGGGGAGACGGGAGAAACGACGGTCATCGCGGAGAGCGTAGATCCGGGGCCGGACGCGGCGTGTGTTGCGCCGCCGGCAGTGGCTAGCGCCTGAAGGGGTGGCGCGCCTGCGGGCGTGCCGTGCGCCAGTCAGCGCTTGGGGTTCTTGGTGGTGCTGCTCGCGGGGCCGGTCGGGCTGTCGGGGACGGCCCAGGAACCGCGCACCTGGTCAGCCCAGTTCTTGTAGTTCGACCAGGTGTAGAGGTTGCGGGTAATCGCAGCCTGGCGGGCGCGCGCGCGTTGCATGCGATCGAGCCAGTTCGCGTAGGCGTCCGGCCCCCCGGTGGGGTTGCTGGGCACCGCGTCGCGCGGCGTACCGGGCGCGTCGTCGCGCCCCTTGTCGGATGAGCTCATGGAAGCTCCCTGAAGAGTTGAGTGCAGCGTACGGGTTCATAACGCGCACCGCAGGAACTGGTTCACAAGCATGTCGCCGCCCGCATACGCTGGGACGCAGCTCTCGCGGGAGGCAAAAAAAGTGTGCGACGTGCGTGTGCGTTATGTCAGGCGACCAGGCGGTATACCGGCTGGTAGACGCTGCCGGGCAGGCGCATGCGCTTCTGCGCGACGAAGGCCGCCAGCAGCTCGTCCAGCAAACGCATGATCGTCGGGTCGCCGGCGAGCTCGTAGGGGCCGAGACGCTCGATGGCCTTGNNTGCCGTATTCCTTGACGTTGCCGGTGACGATGCCGGAAAACGCGCGCCGCAGGTTGGCCGCCAGCTCATGCGGAGGCTGGTCGCGCTTAAGCTGCAGCGCCCGCATCGACTCGTGCGTAACCTCAAAGGGCCGCTGGAACTCCGGCTGAATCGACAGCAACCAGTTGAAGTTGTAGGAATCGCTCTGGCGGCGGCGGAACTCGCGCACCGCGTCCATGCCGTGCACCATGCGCCGCGCCACCTCCGCCGGGTCGTCCACCACCACCGCCAGACGCCGCAGTGCCTCGGCGCCGAGCGTCGCGCCGATGAAGCGGCAGATGTGCTCGAAGTAGCCCGCGCTCGCCCTGGGTCCCGTGAGCACGATGGGGAACGGCTGGCGCTGGTTGGCGGGGTCGAGGAGGATCCCGGTCAGGTACAGGATTTCTTCGGCAGTGCCGGCGCCGCCCGGAAACACCACGATGCCGTGCGCCATGCGCACGAAGGCTTCGAGGCGCTTTTCGATATCCGGCAGGATCACCAGCTGGCTGACGATGGGGTTCGGCGACTCGGCGGCGATGATGCCCGGCTCGGTAATGCCGATGTAACGGCCACGTTCGATGCGCTGCTTGGCGTGCCCGATGGTGGCGCCCTTCATGGGCCCCTTCATGGCGCCCGGTCCACAGCCCGTGCACACGTCCAGTCCGCGCAGGCCGAGCTGGTAGCCGACCTCCTTGGTGTACTGGTACTCCTCGTCGGCGATCGAGTGCCCGCCCCAGCACACGATGAGATTCGGCCGCGCCTTGTGGTCGAGGAGCCGCGCGTTGCGCAGCACGTGGAACACCGCATTGGTGATCGAGGCCGAGTTGGTGAGATCGAAGCGCCCGCTGGCGACGATCTCCCCGGAGATGTAGACCACGTCGCGCAGCACCGCGAACAGGTGCTCCCTGATGCCGCGGATCATCTGGCCGTCGACGAAGGCCGCGGCCGGCGCATTCTGCATCTCGAGCTTCACGCCCCAGGCGTGGCGCACGATGCGGATGTCGAAGGCGCGGTAGTGGTCGAAGATTTCCTTGGCGTTGTCGGTGCGCGCGCCGGAATTAAGTACCGCGAGCGCACAGCGCCGGAACAGCGGGTACAACCCTCCCTGGCCGGTATCGAGGAGCTTATCGATCTCGGTCTGCGACAGGTTCTCGAGACTGCCGCGCGGTCCCACCCGCGCGTCGACAAACTCTGACAACTCGCTGGCGCTCACATCTAAGGCAGAATGTCGATGGGCGCGTTATCCGGGGTGAGCATCCAGATCTCGACCATGTCGGCGTCCGAGACCGCGATGCAGCCGTCGGTCCAGTCGGTGCGCTGGTAGTAGTCGACGTCGTGCTTCATGAGATTCGGCAGACCGTGAATCATGATCGAGCCACCCGTCTGCCAGTGCCGCGCGCGCGCGCGCCGCAGGTCCGTTTCGTTCGGGTAGGAAACCGCGATCGACAGAAAATAGTCGCTGCGGGAGTTGCGCCGCGCGAGACGGTAGTCGCCCTCGGGCGTGCGGAAGTCGCCCGAACGCTCCTTTTGCCCGGTGGGGTTCAATCCCAGTGCGATGTGATAGCTGCGCACCACGTTGCCGCCGTGCATGAGGTCCAGGCGCCGCCGCGCCTTGTGCACAACCACCCGATCGACCATCGGCAGACTCTCGTCGCTCGAGCGCAGCATCACCGGCTGGGCCCCGGGCAGGTCGCCTGCAAAGGCCGCGCCCGCGAGGCACGCTACGAGGAGAGTGGCTAAGATCCTGAAATTCATGCGTTTCCGGTAGCTTAAGTTCATTCGCGAGCGATTATAAGCGCTGCAGGCTTTTCGGGGCATGAACCTAGTCACACCCCTTCAGCCGCCGCTGCCAATCAGCTCCACGCGCGGCATCGCGAGCCGCACGCCGGCGTGCAGGTCGGCGAGATCCACGTCCGGGTTGTACTGCTGCAGCAACCACATCGGCAGCTGTGCGCCGTGCTGCGTGAGGGTCCACAAAGAATCGCCGGGACGCGCGACGTACACCTCGGTGCCCACGATGCGGTGGGATGCGAAGTAGCTCGCCTGCAGCGCACGGTGATACTCGCGCCGTCGCTGCTCGAACGCCTCGCGCTCCACCTTGCGGAAATCCAGCCGCACGCGCTGGCCGATGAGCACCGGCCTGCTTGCCTTCAGGTGATTGAGCGCACGCAGGCTCTCGGTGGAAACGCCGAGCCAGTCGGCGTAGTGCCCCAGTGTTTCATCGGCGGCGACGTGGATCGCCCCGTCCTTCGCCACCGAGTAGTCGATCGGATCGGCGCTTTGCTGCACCTCGGCAGCGGGCCCAAGTGCCGGGCCGATCGCTTCCGCCTGTGCGGCTGACACCGGTTGTGGCCCCGCATGCCCATGAATCGTGATGGTCGCCAGTTGCGCCTGCGCATCCTCCGCGCTCTCGCGCTGCGCGACATCCTCCGGTACCGCGCCCCCGGGTGAGGGGGCGGCCGCGGCGACCTCGCGCACTGCAGCGCCAGGCGGCACGGCAGCGGGCGCGGCATTGGGTGTGGCCGTGGTCGCCGCGACCAGCGCCGTGACACCCGCCACCGGCACGGGCGGTGACTCCGGCAGCGTGAGCACGCGGCCCGCGTGCAGATGGGCGCTGGTACGCAGGCGATTCAGTTGCGCCAGCACGTGGACCGACACGCCGAAGCGGTCCGCGACTTTCGCCAGCGTATCGCCGCCCTGCACGCGGTAGCGCGGCGGTGGCCGCTGGCCGGCAAACAGCTCATGTGCGCCTAAGCGCTGCGCGAGCAGGTCGCTGCTCCAGTGCTGGCCGTCCGCCGGCAGCCGCAGACGGTAGTCGCGCGGGATGCGTTGCCGGCCCTCCCACACGGTTTCCAGCAGCGCCGGGTTCAGCGCGCGGAGCCTGTCGCCCTCGATCTTCAGCGTGTGCTCGAGCGCCGTCATGTTCACGTAGGCGGGTAGCTGCACTTCCTGAAAGTGCGCTTCGGCTTCTTTCGGCAGGTCGCCGAAGAACTTTGCCGGGTCGCGGTCGATCTCCAGTGCGGCGAGGAAGGACACGTAGAAGTTGCGCGAGGCGAAGCCGAAGGTGCGGCCGTGGTAGTTGCGCACGATGGTGACGATGTCGTCGGTGCCGAGGGTTTCCTTGGCGTGCCGCACGCCAGCGGTGCCGTGGTTGTAGGCCGTGAGCGCAAGCGGCCAGGTCCCGAGCACGCTGTAGTTGTAAGCGAGCAGCTGCGCCGCAGCCTCAGTGGACCGAAAAGGGTCCAGGCGATCGTCCACCGCGCCGTCGATGCGCATGTAGCGCCGCCCGGTCGAGCGCATGAACTGCCACAGTCCCGCGGCGCCCACCTTCGAGTACGCCGCCGCGTTGAAGGAAGATTCCACGTGCGGCAATACCGCGAGCTCCGCCGGCAGCCCGAGGTTCGCGAGCGTTGCAGCGATATGAGTTTCCCAGGCCCCTGAGCGGATCACCCCCGCACGAAAGCGGTCCGACTGACCGAGCTGGAAACGGATGTCATCGACAGCCGCGCGCAGCCGTTCCGGTGTGCCTTCAGCACCCCACAGGTCCTTGATGCGCTGATCGTCCGCGGCAAGTGGCGCGTCGCCGGCATCCGCGATGCGCTTGAGCGCCGCACCGTAGCGATCGCGCGCCGCCTCCACCAGCTTCTCGCGCTCGGCGGGCGGTGTGGCAGGCGGGAAATGCAGCGTGTCGTAGACGACGCCGAGGTTGTACTGGTCATGGAGGAAGCCGGAGTTGGTGTCGATTTGCGTGTAAACGCGGATCCAGAACTGCACGTCGCGCTCGAGCTGCGGCGGGCGCGGCATCGGGTTGTCGGCGGCGAACGCGCGCGCGATGCCCAGCAGGCAAAGACCGGCAGCCAGCCACACCGCCGCGGTGCCGCCGGGCTTGTTACTCACTGCCTGATTCCTCACCCGTTGTCGACTTCATTTACACTCCCAAAAGGCCCTATTTTTCCTGTCTATTCAATGAATTGGGTGGGCGGCGGACAACGCGGTTCACACGCCCATAGGGGCAACGCGTCGAGCATTTTGACACTGACGCGGTTTTTGCGTCGGTGATGCGCACCCGGGCGCGCTCAAGGCCGTAGCCCACGCTGTCGAACGGATCACGCAATGCGCACTGCGTCACACAAAAGCACCGCCGCGGGTAGAACTTGTCACATCGCCCCGGGTGGCGCCGCGGCTGGCACGC
>PMHN01000108.1 GCA_003156695.1 Gammaproteobacteria bacterium | reverse complement strand
GCATGAAGCAGTTAGGTCACGTCGAAATTCCGCAGGAAGCGTTCCTCGCGGTCCTGCAGGTCGGACGAAAACACTAGCGCAAAAAAAGTCACGAAGGCCTCCCATGTTGCAGATCCTGATGCCGATCATTGTGTTCCTGTCCTGGCTGGCACTGCCGGTGACGCTCATATGCGTCGTCGATGACTGGTTCCTGCGCCCACGGCGCCAGCTGCGCGCCGGTCCCGAAGGGCTGCGCGATGCGCCGCTTATGTCGGTCCTGTACAGCACCCTGGTGGTCCTGGTCGGGGCGGTGGTGCTGCGCCTGTTGCTCGCCGAACGGCTGGACTTCAGCGCCGTGCTGCTGGCGATCACGGTCATCACGGGCATCATCTGGGGGTTGGATGTGCTGGTGCTGCGGCCGCAGCGCGCGGCGGCGGCGCGTGCCGCCGGCAAGGATCCCGCACTCACTGCCGAGCCGGGGACGGTCGACTATGCGCGCAGTTTCTTCCCGGTGGCGCTGGTGGTGCTGGTGCTGCGCTCCTTTATCTTCGAGCCATTCCGGATCCCGTCCGACTCCATGATGCCTACGCTCATGGATGGCGACTTCATCATTGTCAACAAGTACGCTTACGGACTGCGGTTGCCGGTCATCAACCGCAAGATCGTCGCGGTCGGGGAGCCGCAGCGGGGGGATGTGGTGGTATTTCGCTGGCCGGTCGATCCGTCCGTGAACTTCATCAAGCGCCTGGTCGGGCTGCCGGGCGATCATGTCGAGGTGCGCGACAACCACATCACCGTCAACGGCAAGCCCGTGCCCTTTGACCTGGGCGCGGGCAAGTACAACGACGGCTGCTACGTGAACTTCACGCTCGCCAGGGAGCGCCTGGGGAGCCATGAGCATGCGGCCATATTCTGCCCGGTGGCGATCGACCGGCAGCCGGTGCTGCCGGCGTGCAACCGCAGCAGCGTGCGTGGCTTTGTGTGCGGCGACGATGATGCGCCGGACGAGCGGCGCGTGCCGCCATTTGTCGGCGACGTGCCCGCGGGGCAATATCTGATGATGGGTGATAACCGCGACAACAGCGACGACGGGCGCTCCTGGGGTTTTGTCCCGGAAGACAACCTGGTCGGCAAGGCGACGCGGATCTGGTTCAATTGGGATCCGCACCGTGCCGGCGGACCCATCTGGAAGCGCATTGGCACTGCCATTCCTTAGATAACGGCTGACATGCCGGGGGTTTCAAGCGATGCGTAACCGAGAACGCGGTGTCACTTTTATCGGCTGGCTGGTCCTGCTCACCCCATTCGCGATCCTGGGTTATGCGGGGATGCGCCTCGCGCCGTTGTACCTGAACTACATGAAGATCGCGAAGGCGCTCGATCAGGTTGCGAGCGACTCCAAGGGCGGAGGTGCCGATCCGACAACCATCCGCAACAGCGTCGAGAAGCGCTTCGATATCGACATGGTGACTTATCCGACTACCAAGGATATGAAAATCACGCGTGACGGCGACAGCTGGCTCGTCGAGATGGCGTACGATGACGATGCGCCGCTGTTCTCCAACCTCTCGCTGNNACGGGTGGTGGTGGCGGCGGCTAGTCCCGGGTCGGCCTCTTGACGAGCGCTGACTGGCCAGCGCGCTGGCTGCGTGAGCGCCTGGGCTATGAGGCTCGCGACCTGGCGCTGTTCCGCGCCGCCCTGACCCATCGCAGCGCCACGGGGCCCAACAACGAGCGGCTCGAATTCCTCGGCGATGCCGTCCTCAACCTTGTGGTCGCGCAGCACCTGTA
Organism: Gammaproteobacteria bacterium; assembly: GCA_003156695.1. GTDB lineage: Bacteria > Pseudomonadota > Gammaproteobacteria > Steroidobacterales > Steroidobacteraceae > 13-2-20CM-66-19. Next base: position 10,768 of record PMHN01000108.1, on the reverse strand, counting down.
TGGACTGTTTCCCCGCGCCGCGGAAGGCGACTTGAGCCGCCTGCGCTCGCGCGTGGTCAGCAGCCAGCCGCTGGCCGAGGTCGCCGCGCTCTTAGGTCTCGGCGACACCCTGCAACTGGGGTCCGGTGAGCTCAAGAGCGGCGGTTTCCGGCGTGAGTCCATCCTCGCTGACTCTCTCGAAGCGGTGTTTGGAGCGATCTACCTCGACAGTGGCCTCGAGGCGGCCGCGGCCGTAATCGTGCAGTTGTTCGCGACGCGCATTGCCGCACTGCCTGAGCCGGAGGCGCTCAAGGACGCCAAGACGCGTCTGCAGGAATACCTGCAGTCGCGTAGCCTCGCTTTGCCGCATTACGCCGTGCTCAACGTCGAGGGCGAGGATCATGCGCAGACCTTCGAGGTGAGCTGCGAGGTCCCCGCACTGGGGTGGCGCTCGCGCGGGCGCGGCTCGAGCCGCAGGCGCGCCGAGCAACAGGCCGCCGAGCGTATGCTGACGCAGATCGAAACCAGGCCCGTACAGGACAGCCCCGCTTGAACACCAGTGCCGCGCCAGCATTTCGCTGCGGATTTGCCGCCCTGGTCGGGCGGCCGAACGTGGGCAAGTCCACGCTCCTGAACGCGCTCGTCNNGCATCGTGACGCCGCGGCCGCAGACCACCCGCCACCGGATTGTGGGTGTGGTGACGGAGCCGCATGCGCAGATCGCGTTCGTGGACACCCCGGGCCTGCATCGCGCCGCGAGCCGCGCGCTCAACAAGGCCATGAACCGCACCGCTGCCGCGGCGCTCGATGACGCTGACCTCGTGGTACTGGTGGTGGAGGCGGGGCAGTGGACAGCGGAGGATGAGCTGGTACTGGAGCGGATCGTGCGCGGCGCGCGCGCGGTGCTGGCAGTGGCGAACAAGATCGATCGCGTGCGGCCGCGTGAGCGGCTCCTGCCCTATCTTGCGGAACTCGCGGCGCGCCACCCGTTTCTCGCCATCGTGCCCGTATCAGCGCTCAAGGAAGAAAACATCGAGGACCTGCGGCGCACCATCGCCGCGCAGCTGCCTGTATCGCCTGCCCTGTTTCCGGACGGGGAACTCACCGACCGCGACCTCAAATTCCGCATCGGCGAGATGATCCGCGAGAAGCTCACACTGGAGCTGAACCAGGAGGTGCCGTACGGCATTGCCGTGGAGGTAGAGCGCCTCGCCGAAGAAGACGGTCAGCTGGCGGTTGATGCGGCGATATGGGTGGATCGCGACGGCCAGAAGCCGATCGTGATCGGTGCCGGCGGCGCGCGCTTGAAGCGCGTCGGCCGTTCGGCGCGACTGGCGCTGAATGGCATTCTCGGGCGGCGCCTGCACCTTAACCTGTGGGTCAAGGTGCGTGAAAATTGGGCGGACAACGCCCGGGCGCTGAAGGAACTGGGAGTGGAATGACACGCAGTCCGCACCGCGTACAGCTGGCCGCAGGCTACCTCCTGCATCATCGCCCCTGGCGCGACAGCAGCCGTATTCTCGAGGTATTCAGCCGCGAGCACGGACGGCTGACGCTGTTTGCCCGCAGCGTTCGCGGACCGACCGCAAAGCTCGCTGCCGTGCTGCAGCCCTTTCAGCTGCTGCTCCTTTCGTGGAGCGGCCGCGGCGAAGCCCCGCAGCTGACCGCCGCGGAACGCGCGCACCACTGCCCGCCGCTGCCGCGCGAGTGCCTCATGGCGACGTTCTACCTCAACGAACTGCTGATCCGGCTGACGACGCGCCACGATCCGCTGCCGGAGCTGTTCGATCACTACCACGCGACGCTCGAGGGTCTGCGGGCGGGCGCGCCGCTCGAGTCCGCCCTGCGGGTGTTCGAAAAGCGCCTGCTCGAGGTGCTCGGATACGGGCTGAATCTCGTCACCGAGGCGCATTCGGGCGCTCCCCTGGAGGCGGATGCCTGGTACCAGTTCCGCCCCGCGCTTGGCTTCGTGCCGGCCACGCGCGACAGCGCCGGTGCGCTCGCCGGGGGCTCCCTCGCAAGCCTCGCGCAGGAGACCCTAAACAGCACGCGCGAACTCGAGGACGCGCGGCACGTGTTGCGGGCGGCGCTCGGTGAATGCCTGGAGGGCCGGCCGCTCAGCACCCGGGCGGTGGCGCAGGCAATGCTGCGTAAGGCGGTGCGATGAGCCAGGCGGATATCGCTCTCGGGGTGAACATCGACCACGTGGCGACGCTGCGCCAGGCGCGCCGCGGGCGTTTCCCGGACCCGGTGCACGCGGCGCTCGCTGCCGAGACCGCCGGCGCCGACAGCATCACGCTGCACCTGCGCGAAGACCGCCGGCATATCCAGGACCACGACGTGCGCTCACTGCGCACCCTGCTGCAGACGCGCATGAATCTCGAGCTGGCCCTGACCGAGGAGATGCTGGCTTTTGCCGCCGAGCTGCGGCCCGCGGACTGCTGCTTCGTTCCCGAACGCCGCCAGGAGATCACCACCGAGGGTGGGCTGGATGTCGCCGGCCAGGCGGCGCGGGTGCAGGAAGCGGTGGCGCGGCTGAAGTCCCACGGCATCCGCGTGGCGCTGTTCATTGATCCTGATCCGCAGCAGATCGAGGCCGCCGCGCACTGCGGCGCGCCGGTGGTCGAGCTGCACACGGGGGCCTGGGCGCACGCCGCAGGGGCCCGCCAGGTGACCGAGCTCGAGCGCTTACGCAGCGGCGCGCGACTGGCGGCGGGCCTGGGACTGAAGGTGCACGCCGGCCATGGCCTGAACTACCACAACGTGCAGCCGGTGGCGTCCCTTAAGGAGATCGTCGAACTCAACATCGGCCACGCTCTGATCGCCCACGCGGTCTTTGTGGGACTGCCGAGCGCGGTGCGCGAAATGAAGGCGTTGATGCACGCGGCCCGCGCATGATTTTCGGCATCGGCGTCGACGTGCTGGAGACGCGGCGCATCGCCGAGACCCTCGCGCGTTTCGGTGAACGCTTCATCGAGCATTTGCTGATGCCGGCCGAACAGGAGCAGCTCAGAAAGACGGCGCGCCGCGAGCGCTTCGTCGCCATGCGCTTTGCCGCCAAGGAGGCGATCGTCAAGGCCATGGGGACCGGCTTTTCGCACGGCGTGTGGATCCGCGATGTCGGCGTGGTGCAAAACGCCTGGGGCAAGCCCGAGGTGGTGTACTCCGAGCGCGGCGAGCGCGTGCGCGCCGGGTTGGGCGTAGGTGAGGGCCATGTCACGCTCACCGACGAGGCGGGCCTCGTGGTGGCCGTGGCGGTGCTCATGAAGGCCGCGTGAACACGCTGGTATTCGATATCGAGACTGTCCCGGACGTCGAGCTCGGGCGGCGCCTGTATGGACTTGAGGGTCTCGCGGACGAGCAGGTGGCGAAGGCCATGTTTGCACTGCGCCGCCAGGATACCGGCGGCGACTTTCTGCCACTGGAGCAGCATCGTGTGGTGGCGGTGTCCTGTGCGCTGCGCAGCCGCGAAGGGCTGACGCTGTGGAGCCTGGGAGACCTGGGCACTCCGGAAGAGCAGCTGGTACAGCGGTTTTTCGACGGCATCGAGAAGTTCTCGCCAGACCTGGTGTCGTGGAACGGCTCGGGGTTCGACCTGCCGCTGCTGACCTACCGCGCGCTGCGCGCCGGGGCACGGGCGCCGCGCTTCTGGGAGACCGGGGACGAGGACTCGGCGTTCCGCTTCAACAACTATCTGAACCGCTACCACGCGCGGCACACGGATCTCATGGACGTGCTCTCGGGCTTCCAGAGCCGCGGCCGTGTATCGCTGGCGAACATGGCGTGTCTGCTAGGGCTGCCCGGCAAGCTCGGCTTCGACGGCAGCCAGGTCTGGGATGCGTTCCAGGCAGGGAACCTGCAGGGAATCAGGCGCTACTGCGAGACCGACGTGCTCAACACCTGGCTCATCTACCTGCGCTTCGAGCAGCTGCGCGGGCGGCTCTCGCCGGCAGAGCACGCGCAGGAAATCGAAATCGTGAAGACGCTGCTGCACACCGGCGAGGAGCCACACCACGCGCAATTCCTCGCCGCCTGGGATACCCCCGCGTGAGCGTTGCCGCGCGCGGCGGTGCGGCGGGTGCCGCTGCCGCGGAGGAATCGGCCACGGTGGACGGTCTCACCCATGAGGGCGAGGGAGTGGTCCACGGGGGCAAGACCGTGTTCGTCGCCGGCGCCTTGCCGGGCGAGCGCATCCGCATGCGGCGCACTCGCCGGCATCGCCAGCACGATGACGGCGAGCTGCTCGAGGTGCTGGAGCCCTCGGTACTGCGGGTCACGCCGCGCTGCGCGCATTTTGGCGTGTGCGGCGGCTGCCTGCTGCAGCACCTGTCGCCCGTGGCGCAGCTGGCGGCGAAGGAGCAGGAACTCAAGGACAGCCTCGAGCGCGTTGCACGCGTGACGCCCGGCAGGTGGCTGCCAGCACTCGCGGGTCCCGTCTGGGGCTACCGGCGCCGCGCGCGCCTGGGCGCGAAGTTCGTGCGCAAGAAGGATCGGGTGGTGGTGGGTTTTCGCGAGCGCGCCGCACCCTATGTTGCACAGCTTGCCCGCTGCGAGGTGCTGAAGGAGCCGGCCGGCGAGCTGATCGCGCCGCTGGCGCAGATGTTGACCGGCCTCACCATCCGCGAGCATGTGCCGCAGATCGAGGTCGCGGTCGCCGACAACGCCATCGCACTCGTGCTGCGGGTCCTGAAGACACCGCCGGCTGAAGATCTTGAGCGCCTGGCTGCATTTGTCGCCACGCACGGGGTGCGGCTGTACCTGCAGCCCGGCGGCCTGGATTCCGTGCGCCCGCTGGGGTCTCCAGGGGAGCCGTTGCACTACCGGCTGCCGCGCTTTGACCTGCAGCTGCAATTCGAGCCGACTGACTTCATCCAGGTGAACGGCGCAATCAACGAGGCGCTGGTTGAGCGCGCACTCGAGCTGCTCGCGCCTGAGGGCACCTCCCGGGTGCTCGATCTTTTCTGCGGTCTCGGCAACTTCACGCTGGCGCTCGCCCGGCACGCAGCGCAGGTCGTCGGCGTCGAAGGCGAGGGCGCGCTGATCGAGCGCGCCCGCGGCAACGCGCGGCACAACAACATCGCCAACGCCGAGTTTCACACCAGTAACCTCGCCGTGGCGCCTGCCGCGGACAGCTGCCCCTGGCTGCGCCAGCCATACAGCCACGTGCTGCTNNCGCACGGGTGCGCGCGAAGTGTTGGCGGCGGTGGCGGCGCTCGCTCCGCAGCGGGTGTTGTATATTTCCTGCCATCCGGGGAGTCTTGCCCGGGACCTGGGGGTGTTGGTGCACGAGCACGGCTTTACTCTCGATGCGGCCGGCGTGGTCGACATGTTCCCGCACACGGCGCACGTGGAATCGCTGGCGCTGCTCTCGGGTGGCGCGCGCACGGCAACGTTCGCATGAGTCTCGGTCCGCTGATGATCGACCTCGCAGGGACCACCGTCGCCGCCGAGGAGTACGAGCTGCTGCGCCATCCGCTGGTTGGCGGTGTGATCCTCTTCACGCGCAATTACGCCGGTCCCGATGAACTCACCGCGCTGGTGAGCGCCATTCACGCCGCCCGTACACCCGCGCTCATCGTGGCGGTGGACCAGGAGGGAGGTCGTGTGCAGCGCTTCCGCCCGGGGTTCTCACTGTTACCGCCCGCACGCCGCATTGGTCATGNNCTTGCCGCCCGCACGCCGCATAGGTCATGAGTTCGATCTCGACGCGCGCGCGGGACTTAACCTCGCGCGCTCACTCGGCTGGCTGATGGCCGCGGAGCTGCGTGCCCACGGCGTGGATATCTCCTTCGTGCCGTGCGTGGATCTGGATTATGGCTTGAGCGAAGTGGTCGGCGACCGGGCGTTTCATGCCTCGCCGGATGCGGTGGGTCAGCTCGCCGTGGCCTGGATGCACGGCATGCGCGATGCCGGCATGGCGGCGACTGCCAAGCACTTCCCGGGTCACGGGGCGGTGGTGGCGGACTCGCACCTTACCCTGCCGGTCGACCGGCGCACCCTGGCGGACCTTGCCCCCGACCTCGCCCCCTACCGCCGCCTGATCGCCAACGGCCTGCCGGCCATTATGGCGGCCCACGTGCTGTTTCCAGCGGTCGATCCGGCCCCGGCGAGCCTGTCCGGCCACTGGATTCGAGACGTGCTGCGCGGAGACCTCATGTTCCAGGGGGTAGTGTTTGCGGATGATCTGTCCATGGGAGGAGCCGCCGCAGCCTATGGTGATGTAGTCACCCGGGCGCGGCAGGCACTAGCGGCGGGCTGCGACATGCTACCGGTCTGCAACAATCGCGCGAGCGTCATCGAGCTGCTGGCGCACCTGGACGTGGAGCCGCAGCCGACTTCCAGCATGCGCCTGGTGCGGCTGCACGGACGCGCAAGCCCCGGATATGCCGAGCTTACCGCCAGCGGCGAATGGGTGCGTGCGCGGGAGCTGCTGGCGCAGAGCGCCGCTGCACCGCCGCTGACACTGGATGCGGGAACCAACACGTGAACAACTGGGCGGCGGAAGCGTGGCGAAGTCTGGTGGAGAGCGCACCCGAGGGCATCGTGATCTGCGATGCCACGGCGGCCGATTGCCCGGCGGTGTTCGTGAACGCGGCGTTTGCGCAGATGTGCGGCTACCCGGTCAGTGCCCTGCTCGGCTCCAACCTGCGTGTCCTGCAGGGCACCGACCGTGACCAGGACGCCCGCGCACGCCTGCGCGAGGCGATAGAGAAGGGCGAACCGGCGCGCGTTTTGATCCGCAATTACCGGCCGGACGGATCGCTCTTCTGGAACGAAACACTCATCCAGCCGGTGCGCGACGCCTCCGGCAAGGTCACGCACCTCATCGGGTACCACCGCGACGCGGGCGGGCGGCTCAAGGTCGCCGAGCGCGTCCCCGCGGGATTGCCCTCGTGGCTGCGCGAGGACCGGCTCACGGGACTGCATTCACGGGCGTACTTCGAGGAACTGCTGCTGCGGGACTGGTCGCTGGCGCAACGCGACTCGCACGAGATCGGACTGGCGCTGTTCGACATCGATGATCTCGGCGCCTACAACGAGAAGTTCGACCGCGCCGCCGGGGACGCCTGCATCCGCCGCGTGGCGCGCGTCGTGGGTGCTTCCTACCGGCGCGGCGGGGATCTGGTGGGTCGCTGGGAGGGCGGCACCTTCGCGGTGCTCACCCAGGGCGACGCGGCCGAGAAAGCCATCCAGTACGCTGGCATCGTCAAGCAACGCGTGCGCGATCTGCTCATACACCATCCTACGGCGGGTGCCGGGCGGTACGTCACGCTGAGCGCTGGCGTCGCGAGCCTCGTGCCGCCACGCGGCTTGCCGCTGGAGGGGTTACTGAAGGCCTGCGGTGCGGCACTGAAGCGCGCGAAGGTAAACGGCAAGGACGGCATTGCCAACGCCGAGGCGAACGACTTCCACTGACGTTGACGCGCGCGAGCCACGCGCCAGCAGCCTGCGGCGGTCTGACAGTGCTGGCTATTTGTATTGCAGAGGAAAGAATCTGGGATATAATTTCCCTTGCAAATGAACCGGCAAGCCTCCCGCAAGTCCCGCACGGCGCCCGATCCGGGCGTGACGCTCTCGCGTGCGACGGTGCGCGCGGCGCGCTATCTCGACGTTGCGCAGTCCGAGCTCGCCGACGTCATCGGCGTGAGCGCGGCCACGCTCTCGCGCCTCGCCAACGGCCGCAAGACGCTCGAGGCCGGTTCCAAGCCCTGGCAGCTCGCGGCACTGTTCGTGCGGTTGTTCCGCTCGCTGGATGCCATCGTCGGCTCGGATGACAGCGCGGCGCGGGCGTGGCTGCGCAGCGACAACAGCGCGCTCGGCGGTGTGCCGCTGACCCTGATCCACGACCCGGCAGGGTTGGTGCGCACGGTTGACTACCTGGACGCCGCGCGCGCTCGCATCTGAGGCGCAGCCTTACGCGCGGCAGTTATGGCGCGTCGTGGAGGCACAGCACACCGCCTCGACCATGCGGCTCGTCGATTCGCTCGAGGAGCAGAGCGTTCTCGAGGCAATCCTGGAGGACAGTAAGCCCGCGCTGCCGCCTGCCGTGGCGAAGCTGCACTACCTTCTCGCCACGCCGTTTCGCTACCGGCCGCACCAGGGCTCACGCTTTCGCGCGGCGTTTGATGCCGGCGTGTGGTACGGCGCGGAAGTATTGCGCACGGCGCTCGCCGAGAAGAGTTACTGGCGATTGCGGTTCCTGCTGGATTCCCCCGCCACACCGGATCTGAAACCCGTGCCGCATACCGCGTTTTGTGCCGCGGTGCGCACGGCGCGAGCGCTGGATCTGCAGACGCCTCCGCTGGTGCGTGACCGCTCGAGCTGGACCGCGCGTGCCAGCTACGCGGCGACCCAGGTCCTGGCGGCGGCGGCACGTGAAGCGGGGATGGTGGTGATCCGCTATGAGTCGGTCCGCGATCCGCAGCACGCCGCGTGCGCGGCCGTGTTGGACCCGGCCGCATTCGGTCGCAGCCAGCCGCGCTCGCAGGCGACCTGGTTTATCGCCGCCTCGCGAGCGCGGGTGCGCTGCGCCNNTCGGCCTCAGCGCCCCGGCGCCCGCGCGCCCTGCACCGGTGTCACGAGCGCGATGACGCCGAACGCCGGGTGGTCGAAGTAATTGCGTTCATAGAACTTCACGCGCCGGCTCTCGTCGATGGTGAACGGCGTGCCAGGGGCCGCGCCCAGCCCCGGAGGCGGGGTGGGCATGGAGTAGGTGAGAGACATCCCCAGGTGCAGGAACTGGCCCCGCTCCAGAAACACCGTGCCCGCAAGACCCGGCACGCTGATGCCCAGACGCTGCATGCTGAACCCGGCGCGCGTACCCCAGGAACTCGCAGTCTGCGACCAGGCGGCGTGCGCCACGGGCACGTAAGTGCCGCTGCTGCGCAGGCGGCTTTCCAGCTCGTTCAATTGCCACACCGCAGGCGGCAGCGGCGCGATGAAGCGTCCCATCTGCGTCGAGCCGCTCGCGGATTCATCGCCGGCGATGTTGCGGGCGCCGGCTTCGGCGCTCCAGTTCTCGGCGCCCCCAAGCGCGCCGGCGGCCCGAAACACGATGATCTCCACGTTGTAAACCGGCCCGGCAGCCGCAGCAGCGGCGGTATCGGCCGCGGGTTCCTGCGCCGCCGTCGGCAGCGTTACGGTTGCCAGGAAGGCGATCAGGGCAAAGGTGAGCGTGCGCAACGGCGCAATCCGGGCGTCCATGCTGCATTCTAACGAAAGGCGCGTTGTCAGTGGCGCGGCCGTTCGCCGAGACGCTCGAGCAGCTCCGCGGCAAACTCGAAGCGCGTACTTTCCGCGGGCAGCTGCCGCGAGATGCGCAGCTTCAGCGGCCCCTCGAGACGGTACTCGCGCGCGCCGCGCTGGATCATGCGCACCACGGTCGCCGGGTCCACGCCAGAGCCCTCCTCGAACAGCACCGAGCCGCCCTGGGGGCCGAGGTCCAGGCGCCTCACCCCGAGCGCGCGCGCCGCGAGTTTGAGTTTCGCGATGTGCAGCAGGTTCTGTGCCGGCGGCGGCAGCAGTCCAAAGCGGTCGTGGATTTCCGCCAGCAGTTCATCGAGGTCCACCGGGGTGCCGGCCGCTGCGATGCGCTTATAAAGCGACAGTCGCACGTGCACATCGGCGATGTAGGTTTCCGGCAGAAACGCCGGCAGGCGCAGCTCCACCTCGGTGGCCGCGGCGAGCGGCTGGTCGAGCGCCGGTTCGCGGCCGGATTTCAAGGCGGCGACCGCGTGCTCGAGCATGTCCAGATATAAGGAGAGCCCGATCTCGGTCATCTGACCGCTTTGTTGCTCGCCCAGCAGTTCCCCCGCGCCGCGGATCTCCAGATCGTGAGTCGCGAGCACGAAGCCGGCACCCAGTTCCTCCATGGACTCGATGGCCTCGAGCCGCTTGGCGGCGTCACCGGCGAGCGCCTGGCGCGGCGGCGCGATGAGGTAGGCGTAAGCGCGGTGGTGCGAGCGGCCGACGCGGCCGCGCAGCTGGTGCAGTTGCGCCAGCCCCATGTGGTCGGCGCGATTGATCATGATGGTGTTGGCGGTCGGCACATCGATGCCGCTCTCGATGATGGTCGTACAGACCAGCACGTTGAAGCGCCGGTGGTAGAAATCCACCATCAACTGCTCGAGGTCACGCTCGCGCATCTGCCCGTGGCCGACGCGCACGCTCGCTTCCGGCACCAGCGCCTGCAGGTCAGCGGCGATCTTTTCGATGGTGCGCACCTCGTTGTGCACGAAGTAGATCTGGCCGCCGCGCCGCAGCTCGCGCAGCGCGGCCTCGCGCAGCGTTGCCGCGTGCCACTCAATGACAAAGGTCTTGATGGCGAGGCGTTCCGCCGGCGGCGTCGTGATGAGCGACAGATCGCGCAGGCCGCCCAAGGCCATGTTGAGCGTGCGCGGTATCGGCGTCGCCGTCAGCGTGAGGACATGCACTTCGGCGCGCAGCGCCTGCAGGCGCTCTTTGTCGCGCACGCCGAAACGATGTTCTTCATCGATGACGATGAGGCCGAGATCCTTGAAGCGCGTGTGCGCGTGCAGGAGCCGATGGGTTGCGATGACGATGTCGACCTTGCCCGCTTCAATCGCCTCGAGCGTCGCCTGAGTCTCGCGTGCGTTGCCGAATCGCGATAGCGACTCGATGCGCACCGGCCAGTCGGCGAAGCGGTCCTTGAAATTGGTGAGATGCTGCTGCGCAAGGAGAGTGGTCGGAACGAGCAACGCCACCTGCCTGCCCGACTGCACGGTGACGAAAGCCGCGCGCATCGCAACCTCGGTCTTGCCGAAGCCGAC
>PMHN01000358.1 GCA_003156695.1 Gammaproteobacteria bacterium | reverse complement strand
TGAAGCGCTGCATGTATTCCTGGGCCTTCTGGAACGCGGCCGGACTGTCGACCAGCACTTCCCCGACATCGTCGGAGAGGTAGTCGCGCATGGAGCGGGTGACGGCGTCGCTTTCGCGAAATACCAGGAACGGGGCAGGGCGATCCTTCGAGGCCGCGTCGATCTGGTCCCNNAAATTCGAAATCGCGCTTGATCTCGGTCTTGGTGCGGCTGGCGCCGGCGGTGCGCACGATCACGCCCATCCCCTCCGGAACTTCGAGCTCCTGCGCGATGTCCTTGAGCCGGGAACGATCTTCGCCGCTCGTGATCTTGCGGCTGATGCCGCCGCCGCGGTCGGTGTTGGGCATCAGCACGCAGTATCGGCCGGCGAGCGAGAGGTAGGTGGTCAGCGCCGCGCCCTTGGTGCCGCGCTCCTCCTTTTCGACCTGGACGATGATTTCCTGCCCCTCGGAGAGCAGCTCGCGGATGTTCATGCGGCCGCCCTGCGGCTGTTGCCGGAAGAACTCCTTGGAGACTTCCTTCAGCGGCAGGAAGCCGTGGCGCTGGGCGCCGTAGTCGACGAAGCAGGCTTCGAGCGAGGGCTCGACGCGCGAGATACGCGCCTTATAGACGTTGGCTTTTTTCTGTTCGCGGGAAGGTAAATCGATGCTCAGGTCAAAGAGTTTTTGTCCATCAACCAGAGCGACGCGCAACTCTTCTTCCTGAGTTGCATTCACTAACATTCTCTTCATGTGCCCCTACCGTGCGGTGAGGGGCCGGCAAGCATGCGGCGGGAGACCGCAGGACCGTACGTCCGCGGCAGCGAAGATTCCTGGAACCTGACGAAGGAGAGCGAGTCTCGATATTCACGTTACTGACCGCCCCAGAGGGCGGTGAGGATAAGAAACCTTCGGTGAACTCAACCGACGGCACCGACTGCGGAAGTCTCGCTGTGCGAACTGTCGACGCAGGTGGCGCGATCTTGTCGGCCCAATGCGATGGCCTCGTTAAGGAGGTCCAACTGAACAGGCGGCGGCTCAAGGCCGCCGACCAGTGGCGCGTCCGATTCACGGACGACCGACAGAGTATACTCGACAGACCATTGTAGAAACAATGCCTTACGTGAAAATCGATTTACCGGCCCCTTTAGCACCCCAGGAGAGCCCCGGAATCCGTACCGCGGTTCAGCACTTTGAGGTGAGTGAGGACGAGGCCGGCCAGCGCCTGGATAACTACGTTCAGAAGCGTTTAGGCGGCGTGCCGCGCAGCCGCGTCTACCGTGTCATTCGTAAGGGCGAGGTGCGCGTGAACGGCAAGCGCGCGGGCCCCGAGACGCGCCTCGCGCTGCTCGATAAAGTTCGCATCCCGCCCGTCAGGATCGCGCCTCCCGCCGAGGCCGGCCGGCCTGCCGCAGGTCTCGCCGAGCGAATCGGCAAGGCCATCATTTACGAAGACGACAAGCTCCTGGTGCTCGACAAGCCGGCCGGGATCGCCGTGCACGGCGGCAGCGGTGTCAGTTTCGGGGTGATCGAGGCCTTGCGGACACTGCGGCCCGATGAGTCCCTGGAGCTCGTGCATCGCCTCGATCGGGACACGAGCGGCTGTCTGCTGATTGCACGTCGCGGCAGCGCATTGCGCACGCTGCATGGCCTCTTGCGTGAGGAGGGGTTCGAGAAGCGCTACCTCGCTCTCCTCAAGGGTCCGTGGGATCTGGGCGCCAAGCGCATCGATGCGCCGCTGCGCACCGATACCCGCGTCGGCGGCGAGCGCACGGTGCGCGTGGCTCCCGGAGGCAAGGCCTCGGTGAGTGCGTTCCGTCCGGTGCAGTTCTTCGGCAAGACGGCGACACTCGTCGAGGTCATGCTCGAGACCGGCCGCACGCACCAGATCCGCGTGCACGCGCAGCATGCGGGCCACCCCGTTGCGGGCGATGAGAAGTACGGCGACTCGGCTTTTAACGAAGCGATGCGCGCGCTGGGACTCAAGCGCATGTTTCTGCACGCGCACAGCGTGAGTTTCAACTGGCCCCAGGGCGGGCAGTTCAGCGTCAACACGCCCCTGCCGCCGGAACTTGCCGCCGTGCTCGATGCGCTCACCGCCAGCAAACGCCGCTCACGGACCACGGCCCGCGCCCCAGCGGCCGGTGCTCGCGCCGCTAAGGCACGCGGTAACCCGCGGCGCGCAGCGCCTGCGCGAGCCAGATGAGTGGCAAGCCGATGAGCGCGGTCGGATCCTGACTCTCGATGCGCTCGAAGAGCGCGATCCCGGCGCCTTCGGCCTTGAATCCCCCGGCACAGTCAAACGGCTGCTCACTGGCGACATAGCGCTCTATTTCCGTGTTCGTGAGCGAGCGCAGCAGCACCGTCGTGGTGTCTACATGCGCCAGGCGCACCCCGGCAGCAACGCCCAGCACGGTGCACGCGGTGTAGAAGCGCGCCGTGCCGCCACTCAAGAACGCGAGCTGTGCGCGGCAGCGCTCCGCGTCGCCAGGCTTCTCGAGTTGCCGCTCGCCGGCGTGTGCGACCTGGTCGCTGCCGATAACCATGGCATCGGGGTGCGCGCTTGCGATCGCCTGCGCTTTCGCGTGCGCGAGGCGCAGCGCGCGGTCGGCGGCCGACTCGCCGTTTACCCGGCCCTCTGCGACCCCCGGGGGCAGTGCTTCAAACGGCAGCCGCAGCCGCGCGAGAAGCTCGCGCCGGTACGCGGATGTCGAGGCGAGGATTAAGGGCGGTTGCACGCGAGAAAACAATGGCTTAGCCCCAAATCCGACTTTGACTTGGACCGGGTCGGTACCTATTATACGCGCCCCATGTCGTCCCCCTGGTCGAGGCCGCTCGAAGTCGACCGGCTGGCCGATGGCGGAGCCGACGTCGACTTTGCTGTCCCGCTCGCCGAACTGACCGGTTTGCGCTCGCTGCCTGCGGGCGTTGGCGGTCAGGTGAGCGGCCGCGCGCATTTTGCACGCCAGCAGGGGGTCGCTGTGGCTGAGCTCACGATGAACGGTATGGCGATACTCGAGTGCCAGCGGTGCATGAGACCGCTCGAGCTTGCCATCGACAGGCGGGTGCGGGTGGGACTGGTGGGATCGGAGGCGGACGCCGCCCGCGTGCCCGCAGACCTCGAGGCGATGCTCGCCCCGGGGGGCCGGATCGGGATCGGAGAGCTCGTCACGGAGGAGTTGTTGCTGACGTTGCCCATCGTGCCGCTGCACGAGGAGGGTGATGAGTGCGCGGCGCCGCCGGCGCTGCCTGCCGCGACCAGCGAGCAGCGCGGCGAGAGGCACAAGCCGTTCGCGCGCCTGGGCGAGCTGCTGAAACGTTAGAGTGTTTTAAGTTGGATCTGAGGAGCTGATATATGCCCGTTCAAAAAAGCCGCAAAACGCCCTCGACACGCGGCATGCGCCGCTCGCACGACTCGCTGGCGAAGCCGGCGCTGTCCGTCGACCCGCAGTCGGGTGAAACGCACCTGCGGCACCGCATCACGCCGGACGGTTTCTACCGGGGCAAGCGCGTGATCGAAAAGCCCGCCGGAACCGAGGACAAGGAATAGCCCCGCAACGCCGGACCTAAAAGGGCCTGCGTGCTGCCGATCGCGATCGATGTCATGAGCGGCGACTCCGAGCCGCACGAGTACGTTGCCGGCGCCTTGCGTGCGCTGGCCGACGACCCGGAGCTGCGCGCGCTGCTCGTGGGGGATGGGCAGCTGCTGCGCACGGCGCTGGCGTCGCTCCCTGCTGCGACCCGGGAGCGTGTCGTCGCGGTACCCGCCGCGCAGGTGGTGGCGATGGACGACAAGCCGCGCGAGGCAATCAGACGCAAGAAAGACTCTTCGATGCGCCTGGCGATCGACCTGGTGCATGACGGGCGCGCCTGCGCAGCGGTAAGCGCCGGCAACACCGGCGCGCTCACCGCCATCGCGCACTTCGTGTTGCGGACGCTGCCCGGCGTGGAACGTGCGGCGATCATTGCACCGATTCCCGCAGCGCACGGGCACACGCACATGCTCGACCTGGGCGCCAACACCAAGGCGACACCGGAGCAGCTGCGGCAGTTCGCCGCCATGGGCGCCATCATCGCGCGCGACATCTACGGACTTGCCGCACCACGCATTGGCCTCCTCAATATCGGCGAGGAGGACATCAAGGGCCACGAGGTCGTGCAGTCTGCGCACGCGCTGCTGCTGCAGTCCGGGCTCAACTACGTGGGCTTCGTAGAAGGTGACGACATCTTTTCCGGTGCCGTCGATGTGGTCGTGACGGACGGCTTCACGGGGAATGTGGCGCTCAAGACCATGGAGGGTGTCGCCGGCCTGATCGCGGACCGCATGCGCCAGGAATTTCAGGCCTCGTGGGCCGACCGCCTGGCCGGTCTCATCGCGCGTCCGGTGCTGCGGCGCGCCGCCGCCGGGCTCGATCCGCGCCGCTACAACGGCGCCTGCATGGTGGGTCTCGCCGGGATCGTGGTAAAAAGTCACGGTCGCGCCGACAGTGTCGCCTTCTCGCGTGCGATCGGCACCGCGGCTCTTGCGGCACGCCGCGGACTCACCGAGCACATCGCGCAGGCGCTGCAGGCGCAAGGAGCGGCCAGTTGATTTATTCGCGTATCGCCGGCACTGGCTCCTACCTGCCCGAAAAAGTCATCACCAACTTCGACCTGGAGAAGATGGTTGATACCACCGATGAGTGGATTCGCACCCGCACCGGAATCGAACGCCGACACATCGCCGCCGACGGGCAGACGACGGTCGACCTCGGCGAGGAAGCCGCGCGCCGCGCGCTGGATGCCGCCGGCATCGCACCCACCGACGTTGATTTCATCGCCTTCGGCACCACGACCCCGGACCTGGTGTTTCCCAACTGCGGAGTGCTGCTGCAAGAGCGTCTGGGCTGTCGCGGAGGGCCCGCGTTCAGTGTCGAGACTGCCTGCGCGGGATTCATGTACGCGCTGTCGATCGCCGACAAGTACGTGCGCTGCGGGGAAGCCAGGCGCGCGCTGGTCATCGGCTCGGAAACCCTGTCGCGCATCACCGATTGGAGCGACCGTGGCACCGCGGTGTTGTTCGCCGATGGCGCCGGCGCCGTGGTACTCGAGCCGAGTGCGGCGCCGGGGATACTCTCGACGCACCTGCATGCCGACGGTCGCTACAAGGATCTGCTGTACTGCAGCAGCGGCGTTTCCAGGGGCTTTGCACCCAAGCTCACGATCACGATGGCGGGGAACGAGGTCTTCAAGGTTGCCGTCACCAAGCTCGGCCAGGCGGTGGACGAGACGCTCGCCGCCAACGGTCTCAACAAGGAAGCGCTCGACTGGCTGGTCCCGCACCAGGCCAACATCCGCATCATCCAGGCGATGGCGCGCCGTCTGGATATGCCGATGGAGAAGGTGATCCTGACCGTGCAGGAGCACGGCAATACTTCTGCGGCCTCGGTGCCGCTCGCGCTCGACGTCGCGGTGCGCGACGGGCGCATCAAACGCGGCGAGCTGCTGCTTCTGGAGGCCTTCGGTGGCGGCTTTACCTGGGGTTCGGCGCTGGTGCGCTATTAAATTGGCCGAAAGCCGCCTGCGGCGCTTTCGGCAGGCCAACCGCTCCACTCCNNCTTTTGCCGGCGCATAATCGGCCCGCGCGCGGAAAAAATGATTAATCGGGCAAAAAAACGCCGCGCAGATGCGCGGCGTTTTGTCGTCAAGTAAAGAGTCTTACTTGGAGACCGACCGCTTGAACATCCGGTCGATCTTCTCGTTGGTCGCGTCGCAGCACGACTGGCTGGCATGAGCAGCAGCCAACGCCTGGTTGGCGGTGCTCTGTGCGCCGCTGGCCGCCTGGCTGGCAGACGAAGCCGCTGCGTTTGCCTGATCAGCCTCGCTCTTGGCAGCCGACGCATCGCCCTGCGCCTTGGCTACCTGGGCCTTCAGATCAGCCACTTCCGCCTGGAGGGGCTTCAGATCCGTACAACCAGCAAGTCCAATCACAGCTGCAACGGCAGCAATCTTCACAACGCTCGCGAACTTCATACACGTCCCCTTCTGGGTTGTTGATTCGGGATGTCCTAATAACCGATGCGACTCCGGCGTGCAAGCTTAAAGACCCGCCCGGTTCGCCGCCGGCAACTGCACCAAATTTGCCGCGGGAATGCAACTACAAACACATGACTTGTCTTCTGGGCGCGACAGTGCATCAGAACACGCCGCGGCGCGTGTTTGGATGCAGCGTGGTTGCGTTTGAGAGGGGAATTTTCGGGTGCGTGTCATCGGCGACGATCGATGGCGAGCGCCCAGGAAGGGTGCGCGAGTCCTCTGTAGGAAGGTTCCTTAAGTTTTTTTAATCGCCGCTCAGGTCAGTTGGGTTGGGTGCGGCGTGTCGTCCGCGCACCAGTTGCCNNGTTGCCCTGACCTGTCATGACGTGCCAGTCCCGCGTCCCCGGTGGCTGCGGCTTAAGGAGGCAGGGGTAAACAAGTGAGTCTTGCCGCGGACCGTAAACTGGATATAATCACAGTAACTGTATATATAAACAGCCAGGTGACGAAAATGTCCGACCTTACCCCTCGCCAGACTCAGATCCTGCGTCTTATCCAGCGTTTCATTTCCGATACCGGCATGCCGCCGACACGCGCCGAGATCGCTCACGAGCTGGGTTTTCGCTCGGCCAATGCGTCCGAGGAGCATTTACGCGCCCTGGCCCGCAAGGGCGTGATCGCACTCGTGCCCGGCACTTCGCGGGGGATCCAGCTGAAGGACACGATCCGCGAACAGATAGGCCTGCCGCTCATCGGGCGGGTGGCAGCCGGCAAACCCATTTTCGCTGAAGAAAACTTCGAGGCGCGTCTCGCGATCGACCCGGAGTTGTTTCAGCCACGGCCGCACTACCTGCTGAAGGTCACCGGCATGAGTATGAAAGATGCCGGCATCCTCGACGGGGACCTGGTGGCGGTGCACCGCACTTCCGAGGTTCGCAGCCGCCAGATCGTGGTGGCGCGCCTGGAGAACGAAGTCACCGTAAAGCGCTACCGCCAGGAAGGCTCCGTCGTGTGGCTGCTCCCCGAGAACACCGCGTTCGAGCCGATCAAGGTGGATCTGAAAAAGGAGCCGCTGCTCATCGAGGGCATTGTGGTGGGCGTCGTGCGCCGGGGCCGGGCGAGCGGTTTGATGTGAATTCTCATGAGCTGTCATGGGCATCGATCAGAAACTGGCTCGCCTGCTCGAGCACCCGGCCGTCTGGCGCGGCCGCAGCGTCGCCCCGCTACGGGTGCTGCCCACCGGCTTTGCGGCCCTGGATGCGCAGCTGCCCGGAAAAGGCTGGCCACGCACCGGCCTGATCGAGATCCTCCTCGGCCGTTTCGGCAGTGGTGAGTTTGACCTGCTGTTGCCGGCGCTTGGCGCGCTCACGCACGCCGTGGCAGCGCGCTGGTGCGTGTGGGTTGCGCCTCCCCTCATGCCCTTTGCACCGGCACTCGTGTCCCGGGGAGTCGCGCTCGATCGCGTGGCGGTGGTGAACGGCGCGCGTCCGTTGTGGGCGCTCGAACAGGCGCTCGGCTCGGGTGCCTGTGACGCAGCCCTGGGTTGGGCGCGGCAGCCGCAACCGCGCGAAATCCGTCGTCTGCAGTTGGCCGCCGAGCGGGGTCGCACCCTGGGTGTGTTGTTTCGTCCACGGCGTGCGGCGCGGGAGCCATCCGCCGCGATTTTGCGCTTAAGCCTCGGGCCATGCGCCGCGGGTGTACGCATTACGCTGCTGAAGGGCCGGGGCGCTCACGGTAGCGTCGATCTGAACCTGCTGGCGTAGGGCGTGTTAGCACTGCCGAACCAACCGCGTGGGCTCCGCCGCAGCCGGCCAAAGTCACGCCTTTGGCCGGCGGAAACGAAGTCGCTGTCCGCCGAAATCGACTTCCTGNNTTCGGCCGATGGACTAGTGCGATGCGCGCGACGAAGCCGCCGTCTATGGTGTTGCCCGCCGCGGCTCGCGAGCGCACCGCAGTAACACCTGCGCCACTGCGCGCGGTTACCCGCTCAACTGCGACCCACGCTCAGGCGCACGAACTGTGGGCGGGTGTGCACCTTGCCGGGATTGATGCGGGAAGACTCGTACGTCTCGCGGAACGCGCCCAGCAATTCACCCCGCGGGTAAGTCTCGCGCCGCCGGATGGTCTCTTGCTGGAGGTGCGGGGAAGTCTGCACCTGTTCGCGGGCATGGCGGGCCTGCGCGCGGCGTTCACGGGTGAGTGCCTGCACCTGAAGGTTCAGCCGGTGCTGGCGTTTGCGCCCACGCCGCTTGCGGCGCTCATCGCCGCCCGCGCCGGAAAAGCGTTCGAAGTCCCGGATCCCGCACAACTCACCGGGCAGCTTGCGCCCTTGCCTTTGAGCGTATTGCGCTGGCCGCAGGACACGCTGGCGCGCCTGTCCGGCGACCAGTTCGGCCTGATCCTGCTGTCGGAGCGCGAGTCCGCGCGCATCACCGCGTTTGCCGAGACGATCCGCCGCACGTTGCGCGCGCCGATTACGTTTCGGGACCGCGAGATATTC
>PMHN01000260.1 GCA_003156695.1 Gammaproteobacteria bacterium | reverse complement strand
GCGACCTGCCACCCCGAGAGGTAAATCGCATCAAGACCCGCCTTCACCTGCTGCAAGGCCTGGTTGCCGGTCAGCGCACCGAGCGCGTTTACAAACGGCTTGTCGTTCAGGTACCGCCAGAGCTTTTCCGCCGTCAGGCGCGCGATGGAATGCTCGACCGGGAAGGTGCCACGCAGCCGCACCACTTCGCTCGCCTTGTAGGCGCGCTGGATACCGCGCCAGCGCGGGCTGTCGGTCCAGGTGCGTGTGAGGTCTTCGGCGGTGGGCAGGGACTTCAGGGCGTTCATGGTTAATGCATCTCTTGATCAGGTGAATCGTGTGCCATCAGCTCAGCAGTTCGTAGGCCGGCAGCGTCAGAAACTCATCGAAGGTCTCGGCTTTGGTCATCTGCTCGAAGAGCCGCGCGGCGCTCGGGAACACCCCGTGCGTCAGGCGCTCGGCGCCAACCTCCGTATGAATGCGATCCAGCTCGGTGCTCATGAGCCGGTCGAAGCGCTCGACCGTNNATGGTCTGCCCGTCGCTGGTGCGCGCGCCATGGCGCAGCCACTGCCACAGCTGCGCGCGGCAGATCTCGGCCGTGGCCGCATCCTCCATGAGGTTATACAGCGGCACGCAGCCATTACCGCGCAGCCAGGATTCCAGGTATTGCACGCCGACCCGGATGCAGGCGCGCAGGCCCTCTTCGGTGATCTTGCCGTCCGGTACCGCCAGAAGATCCTTAGGCGCCACGCTCACGTCCGCGCGCAGCACGCCGAGCTGGTTGGGTCCGGGCATCACGGCATCGAAGGCCTCGCGCGCAATGTTCGCCAGTCCCGGATGCGCGATCCAGGTGCCGTCGTGCCCGGCGTGCGCCTCGCGCAGCTTGTCGGCCCGTACGCGCGCCATGGCCGCCTCGTTCGCCTGCGGGTCGTCGCGGATCGGGATCTGCGCCGCCATGCCGCCCATGGCGTGCGCGCCACGCCGATGACAGGTCTTGATCAGCAGGTCCACGTAGGACTTCAGGAAATGCCGCTCCATGGTCACGCTGGCGCGGTCGGGCAGCAGGAAATCGGGGCGGTTCCGGAATTTCTTGATGAAACTGAAAATATAGTCCCAGCGCCCGCAGTTCAGGCCCGCCGAATGCTCGCGCAGCTCGTAAAGGATCTCGTCCATTTCAAAGGCGGCGAGAATGGTTTCGATCAGCACCGTCGCCCTGATGGTGCCGCGCGGGATACCGAGTGCTTCCTGGGCGGCGACAAACACCTCGTTCCAGAGTCGCGCTTCCAGGTGGCTCTCGAGCTTCGGCAGATAGAAGTAAGGGCCGGTGCCGTGCCGGGCCAGCGCCTCGTGATTGTTGGCGATGAACAGCACGAAATCGAACAGTGCACCGGAGACGACCTCGCCGTTGATACGCACGTGCTTCTCCGGCAGGTGCCAGCCGCGTGGGCGCACGATGAGTGTCGCGAGCTGCGAACCCAGGCGGTAGACCTTGCCGGTGGCAGGATCATCGAAGCTGATGGTGCGCCGGACTGCGTCGCCGAGGTTCACCTGGCCGCGGATCACGTTTTCCCAGGTCGGCGAGCAGGAGTCCTCGAAATCCGCCATGAACGCGCGCACCGGCGCGTTCAGCGCATTGATGATCATCTTACGGTCGACCGGGCCGGTGATCTCCACCCGCCGGTCGAGGAGGTCCGCCGGCGCCGCAGCCACACGCCAGTCGGCGGCACGCACCGCCGCCGTCGCGGGCAGAAACCCGGGCAGCGCCCCGTCATCGATGAGCGACTGGCGCGCCGCACGCGCGGCCAGCAGCTCCAGGCGGCGCGGGTTGAAGCGCCGGTGCAGGCTACCCAAAAGCTGCAGCGCGAGCGGGGTCAGCACTTCCCCGGAGCGCTCGACCTGCGGCCCCAGGATCTCGACTTTCGAGCCGTTCTGCGCACGCGAGTACACGGACTGGTCAGCGTCGGCATTCATAGGGACAAAGCATACCCGCTCAGGCTGGAAATTTGACTCTGGAAAATTAACACTGTTAATTTCACAAGTGGCGGGCCACGCCAGGTGTCGCCCCGGGATGACATATGCCGGAACTGCTCACCGGCGCGGGAATGCCCGCATCCCTAAGGCCGCGACCCAGGTGCTCGGTGCCGTCGCCAACGTGCTCAACATCGCCTGGATCGAGGATGCCCTGCGGCAGCCGGCGCGCCTCATCTGTCCGCGCAGCGGCGGCTGCCCGCGCCCGGAACGCTGCGAGGGCGCACGACCCTCGCGCGCGCGCGAGATCGCCGACGTGCGCGAGGAGATTCTCGGGCGCGAAACCTGATGGCATAAGATACCCATAATGTTCCGCAGTCATTCCAAACGCGCCGCGCTGGCGGGCTGTGCGCTCGTGGGAATCCTCGGCGCGAGCGCCGCGCCTGCCGCCGGCCCGGCGGCTCCCCAGATCAGCTCTGCGGCCGAGCAGGCCGCGGTCAGCGCCTGGCGCACCCGGCGCGCCGCCTCACTCACCAGCGACACCGGCTGGCTGACGCTCGCGGGCCTTTTCTGGCTGAAGCCCGGGGACAATAGCTTCGGCCGCGGCGCCTCGAATGCGCTGGTCCTGGACAATGCGGCGCTGGCAAACACCGCCGGCTCGTTCGTGCTGACGGGCGACACGGTGCGCTTCGTGGCGCATGCGGGCGCCGGTGTCACCCACGACGGGCAGCCGGTAGCCGCGATGGATCTCGTTTCCGATGCGCACGGCGAACCCACCGTGCTCGCGAGCGGTGCGCTGCGGTTCTTTATCATCGAACGCTCCGGCAACATCGGCGTGCGGGTGCGCGATCTGAACAATCCGCACCGGCTGAACTTCCAGGGACTCACGTACTTCTCGGTGAGCACCGCCTGGGTGTTCAACGCGCGTTTCGAGCCCTACCAGCCGGTGCACCACATCAAGATCACCAACATCCTCGGCATGGAAGAGGACGACGACTCCCCTGGTGCCGTCGTATTCATGAAGGATGGCCACGAGTGGCGCCTCGATACCGTGCTCGAGGATCCCGGCGACAAGGACCTCTTCATCATGTTCGCGGATCTCACGAGCGGCCATGAAACCTACGGCGCCGGACGTTTTCTCTACATCCCGCTGCCGGTCAACGGCACCGCGGTGCTGGATTTCAACAAGGCCTTCAATCCGCCGTGCGCGCTCAATGACTTCGCCACCTGCCCANNGTTCCAGAACCGCCTGAAGCTCAAGGTCAACGCCGGCGAGAAAAGCTACGCCGGCATGCCGGCGCATAAGGCCGACTGAGCGCGCAGCACCTATGGGGAATGCTTAAGCGAACGCTTAAGTATCGATAAAAATCGTAGCCGGGTGCTCGAGACACTCCTTCAGCGCCTGGATCATTGCCGCGGCGTCGTAGCCGTCGACAAAGCGGTGATCGAAGGATGAAGACAGGTTCATGGTGCGGCGGATGGCGATGGCGCCATCGATCACGACCGGACGCTCGATGGCGCGGTTCACGCCGATGATCGCTACCTCCGGTGCGTTGATGATGGGTGTGCTGGCGATGCCGCCGAGCTTGCCGAGACTGGTGATGGTGATGGTCGAACCGCTGAGCTCATCGCGCGTCGCCTTGTTGGTCCGCGCGGCCTCGCTCACGCGGCGCATCTCCCCCGCCAGGTCCCACAGCGCGAGCCCCTGCGCATCGTGCACCACCGGGACTTTCAGTCCATCGGGTGTCTGCGTAGCGACCCCCAGATGCACCGCGCCGTAGCGCACGATGACACCGCGCTCCGCGTCGTAGTGCGCATTGCACTGCGGAAAGTCCCTCAAGACCCGCACCAGCGCGAGCGCCAGGAACGGCAGGTAGGTGAGCGTCGGCGCGCCCCGCTCGAGCTTGCCGTTCAGGTGCCGGCGCAGCGACTCGAGCTCCGTGACGTCGAGCTCCTCCACGTAAGCGAAATGCGGAATGTTGCGCTTCGCTTCACTCATGCGTTGCGCAATGACGCGGCGCAAGCCAATCACTTTGATCTCTTCTGTGCCGGTGCCGCGCGCTGCAGGGCGTGCGCTCGCGGGAACTGCCCTGGGAGCTCCGCGCAGCGGCGTAGGCTGCGCCTGCGTGCGACGCGCGACATAAGCCTCGGNNCCGCCTCGTGAGCGCGGCGGCGCACCGCCGGCGAGGTTGCAATGCGCCCGCCAGGTGCGACCGCGGCCTGCACGTCGGCGGCATGCGTGGTCGCCGCGCCATTGCCGGCCGTTGCAGCGCTGCGTGCAGGCGCGGCCGGCGCAACCGCCGTGCTGGCGCCGGCACTGGCGGCCGCGGTTGCAGCCACTGCCGGCTTGGGCGCCGGCGCCGCAACGCCCGGGTCGGTTTCAAACACGATCAGCGCCGAGCCTACCGGCACCATGTCTCCCGGGTACGCCGGTGGTTGACACGACGCGGCCACTCACCGGCGCGGGCACTTCCACGGCCGCCTTCTCGGTCATCACTTCGACGACCACGTCATCCTCGGCGACGGTGTCGCCCGCTTTCACTTTCCAGCTGACGATCTCAGCTTCGACCGTGCCTTCGCCCAGATCCGGCAGCTTGAAAACGTACTGGCTCATGCTGGCTCCATGACCTCTTTGAGGGCCGCCGCGATGCGCGCCTGGCCCGGAAAGTATTCCCACTCAAACGCGTGCGGATAAGGGGTGTCCCAGCCGGTGACGCGCTGCACGGGCGCCTCGAGATTCCAGAAGCAGTGCTCCTGCACCGTGGCGACGAGCTCGGCCCCGTAACCCCCGAAGCGCGTGGCTTCATGCACCACCACGCAACGGCCGGTCTTGCACACTGACGTGCACAGCACGTCCACGTCGAGCGGCGCCATCGTGCGCACGTCGATGATCTCCGCATCCACTCCCGCGGCACGCACGGCCGCCTCGGCAACGTGCACCATGGTGCCGTAGGCGAGCACCGTCACGTCCTTGCCCTCACGCACGATCTGGGCACGGCCGATGGGCACGGTGTAGTGGCCTTCGGGAACTTCCCCGCGCGGATGCGCGCTCCATGGCACCGCCGGCTTGTGTGGGTCGCCGTCGAAGGGTCCGTTGTAGATGCGCTTGGGTTCGAAGAATACGACCGGATCGTCGTCCTCAATCGAGCTGATAAGCAGGCCCTTCGCGTCGTACGGGTTGGAAGGCATGACCACCTTCACGCCGCATACGTGCGTGAAAATCCCTTCCGGGCTCTGCGAATGGGTCTGGCCGCCGCGGATACCGCCGCCGCATGGCGTGCGAATGGTGACGGGTGCTGCAAACTCGCCCGCCGAGCGATACCGCAGCCGCGCGAGCTCGCTCACGACCTGGTCGAAGCCCGGGTAGATGTAATCGGCGAACTGGATTTCGGCCACCGGCTTCAGGCCGTTCACGCCCATGCCGATAGCGGCGGCAATGATGCCGCCCTCGGCAATCGGGGTGTCGAGCACACGGTGCTCGCCATATTTTCTTTGCAAGCCTTCGGTGCAGCGGAACACGCCGCCGAAGTAACCCACGTCCTCGCCGAGAATCACCACGCGCGGATCGCGGCCCAGCATCACGTCCATCGCCGAATTGAGCGCCTGGACCATGTTCATGCGCGCCATGCTTCAGCCCTCTTTCGCCTGGGGCTGCACGGCAGGAGTCGCCTTGGGGCGCGCTTCCAGCTCCTTGCGCAGTTCCTCGCGCTGATGCACGAGATTCTGGGGCATGTCCTTCAACACGTCCTCGAACATGGTGAGCGGGTCGAGCGAGGGCCCCGCGGTAAGCGTGCCGTAGCTCTCCGCTTCCTTCCAGCAGGCGGTGACATGCGCATCGAGCTCTTTCTCGAGCAGCGCGTGGCGCTCCTCCGACCACTCCCCGAGCGCGATGAGATGGGCCTTTAGCCGCAGCACCGGATCCCCGAGCGGCCACGCGCGCCACTCCTCTTTCGGCCGGTAGCGCGAGGGGTCGTCGCTGGTGGAGTGTGCGGCGGTACGGTAGGTCACGTGCTCGATGAGTGTGGCGCCGCCGCTCTGACGCGCGCGCTGCGCCGCCCACTGCGTCGCGGCATACACCGCCAGGAAGTCGTTGCCATCGACGCGGATGCCCGGAATGCCGTAGCCCGGGCCGCGCTGCGCGAAGGTGCGATGCTCACCGCCGGCGAAGCCCTGGAAGGTCGAGATCGCCCACTGGTTGTTGACGAGATTGAGGATCACCGGTGCCTGGTACACCGCGGCGAAGGTCATGCCGTAATGGAAGTCCGCCTCGGCGCTCGAGCCCTCGCCGATCCAGGTCGCAGCGATCCGGTCCTCACCCTTGATGGCGGCCGCCATCGCCCAACCCACCGCCTGCGGGAACTGGGTGGCGAGGTTGCCGGAGATCGAGAAGATGTTGCCCTTGCCCCAGTGATACATGATGGGCATCTGCCGGCCCTTGCAGAAGTCGCGCGTGTTCGACAGGCACTGGCACATGAGGTCGACGAGGTTGCGGCCGCGCACGACATGCAGACCCTGCTGGCGGTAGGACGGAAATAACATGTCGCCCGGCTGCAGCGCCATGCACTGCGCGACGGCCACCGCCTCCTCGCCGGTAGATTTGATATAGAAGGAGATCCGGCCCTGGCGCTGGATTTTCTGCATGCGGTCGTCGAAGAGGCGCGTGAGCAGCATGTGCCGCAGGCCGACCTGCAGCTCGGCGGGCTCCAGGTGCGGATTCCACGGACCGACCGCCAGGTTCTCCTCATCGAGCACCCGCACCATCTGCACCGAAATCTCTTCCATGTCGCGCACCGCGGCCATGACGTCCGGCCGCCCCACCGCACCCGCCGGCGAGATCTGCACGTAACTGAAGTCAGGCTCCTGCCCAGGCCGCGCCGGCGGGGAAGGAACGTGCAAGCGCGACCGTGGGGTCATGAGGACGCCTCTTGGAGTGAGCTGCCGCAAGGGTTGCGGTAACGTGTACGGGTTGGGCAGGATTGTAGTCGCCTCACCGCGGTAACACTACGCATGAAACCCTTAAGCCATTTCCGCGGTGTCGTATTGCGGGACCACCCCGCGGGCCGCCAGCGGGCCCCCGCTGCCTCCGCCCCGGCTGCGCGCGTACGCGTCGGGCGCGAGGTTGCCGGCCGCGGCGGCAAGGCGGTCTCGGTGATCCGTGGACTGGCTCTTGGGCCACAGGAACTCGAGCAGCTCGCCGCGCGGCTAAAGAAACTCTGCGGCGCCGGCGGCGCGGTGAAAAGCGGCATTATTGAGATCCAGGGCGATCACCGCGACCGCCTGGTGAGCGAGCTGTGCAAGCTCGGGTTCGAGGCGCGGCGTGCCGGTGGTTGAGAGCGCCCTTCATTAAACCCGTGCGGCGAAAGTGGTCAGGGCCCGCTCGGTTGCTATAAAGTGAGGCTGTGCACAGCGCCCAACAGACACCCCCGCGGCACGAGGGGAACGCTCTTCTGTTCGCCCGGAACTTCTTCCGGCACCCACGCATGCTGGGTTCGATTATCCCGAGCTCGCGGTTCCTGATCCGCCAGCTGCTCGCGCCGGTTAACTTTACCCAGGCGCGCGTCATCGTGGAGTACGGCCCCGGAGTTGGGGGCATCACGGCGGAGATCCTGCGCCGCATGCACCCGGACGCCATGCTGATCGCCATCGAGATGAACCCGGACTTTGTCAGCTATCTGCGCCGGGCGATTCCGGATGCGCGGCTGAAAGTCGTGGAGGGTTCGGCGGAGTCAGTGGATGAGATTCTGCGGCGCTGCGGTCGCAACAGCGCCGACTATATTATTTCCGGCATCCCCTTCAGTACCATTCCCGCACCGGTGCGCGAGCGCATCCTGCGCAAGACCTGCGACGTGTTGAAACCGCGCGGCGCGTTTCTCGTCTACCAGTTTTCGACGCGCGTGCTGCAAGACCTGAAGCGGATCTTCGGCTACGTCGGACGCAGGTTCGAGCCGCTCAACGTGTTGCCGGCGCACCTGTTCTTCTGTCAGCCTGAAACCACGTAGCCTCGCAGCGCCCACGCCTCGGGGCGCGAGCCTCATGGCGCCGCGGGTAACGCCGCCGCACTGCCGGCGCCGGCGCGCAACTCCCGCAGCAGTTCATCGCCGAAATAGCCCGCAGGAATCGTCCCCTGTTTCATGAACTCCAGGTGAAAGCGCTGCGGGGAGTAGCGCGCGCCGAGGATCTGCTGCGCGCGCTTGCGTAACGCCAGAATCTGCTCCTTGCCGAGGCGGTAGGTGATCGCCTGCGTCGGCCAGCGCGAGTAGCGGGTCACGGCGGCGCGCGCTCCCTCGCAGCTCGCCTGCTTGGCCTCGGACTTCAGCGCCGCGGCGTCCTGGCACGAGCCGGGCAGGAAATCCACCACCTGCGAGAACAGCGTCACCGCATCCTCGAATGACAGCCGCCCGGCGTGGATACCGGTGTCGATGCGCACCCGCAGATCGCGGTACAGCTTGCCGCGCAACTGGTACAGGTGCTCCTCCGGGGTGTAGAAGCCGTTCGGCGCCGCAGGCGCAGGCTCCGCGAGCAGCGCTTCCGAATACAGCGCCCAACCTTCCGCGGCCATGGAGTCCTCCCACATCGATGAGGAATCCTCCACGGCCCCGGGCGTCAGCCAGCGCACCGGCGAGATCTGGTCGCGGTACTGGGTCATGACCTTGTAATGCCAGTCATGACCCGGGAAACCCTCGTGCCCGGCAAGATCGGGCATGGCGGCGTAGTTGTGCTCGGCGCGCAACTGCGCCACATCATCCCCGGTCGGCGTCACGTAGAAGCGGCCGACGCCGGTCTTACGAAACGGCGGCGCCGGGTAATACGCCGCGCCTTCGATGGATGCGCGCAGCGGCGGCGGCGTCACGGTGACATCCAGGCGGNNAGGCGGTAGTCCGCCGGCACCATGAACAGTCCCGAGTCGCGCCCGTAAGCCACCAGCCGTTGAGCGGTCTTGCGGTAACCCTCCACCATCTCCGCATCGGTGTGCGGTGCATTCTGACTGAGCTGCGCGAACACCTGGCGCACCGTATCCGCACCGTCGGCGCCCGCCGGCCATTTGTGGGCAGCGGCAATCTGCTGCGCGAGCGTCACCATTTCAGCCTGCGTGCCCGTCACGACCGGCCAGGACGCTGCATAGAGCTCGGCGGCCGTGGCCGTCAGGCGCAGGTTGTTGCGCAGCGCCCAGTTGTATTCGCTCTCACCGAACGCGAAATGATCGGCCCGGTAGGCCGGCTTCAGCGCCGCGCTCCCCTCGGCCTGCGGGTCATCGAAGTAGGTGCTCGCTACGAAGTCACGCAGGTGGTGATAGGCAGCCCCCGCATCGTTGCCCGCCGTCTGCAGGTCTTTCAGCAGTGCCTCGCGCCCGGGTAGGCTGATGTCAGTGGCGGCGATCTGCTGCAGGGTCTTCATGAAGTAATCGGCGTCCGCGACGCTGCTCTGCAGGCCATACTGACTCAGTACGCGCCAATCGGGCGTGTTGTGCGCGCGCACTCCCGCGGCCAGCTGCTTCTCGGCGGTGGCAAGGTAGGCGGGCACGGCGCGGGTGCGCGCGATCACTTGCTGCCACTCGGCCTGCGTTCCATAAGTGCCAGTGCCGGTTGCCGTCATGCCCTGGATCTGCCAGTCGACGCCACGAAAGGGCTCATCCACGTAGGAGTCGAGCGAGCGCTCCTGGTAGTGGCGCACCTGGTGCTGGTGCAGGAGGAATGCGATCTGCGCCAGGGCCACCGAGCGGTCGGTACGACGCCGCGCCGGCAGCGTCGCCGGCGCGAGCGCGGCAAACCGCGCGCGGAACGCGGCGAGGTGCGCATCTTCCCGCGCTAAGCCTTCCGGCGAATAGTCGCGCAGCGTACCGTCGACGTTTGCCAGGTGCGGATCGAATGCATCGCCGCCGAGGTAGGTCGCGACCATCGGAAAGCGGTGCAGGATGTAGGTGACATATTCGTGCTCGAGCGCCGCGAACGGTGCGTCGGCATGGTGGCGGACCGGCAGCGGTTGCGCCGCGGGCGGGGACGCGAGTGCATTGATCCCGGCGAGGCAGGGAACGCCGAGCAGCAGCACGCCCGTCAAATGCTTGATTCGTTTCACCTTGAGTCCTTCACACCGCCTTCGGCGGCCTGTCGACAGCGCGCGCAGCATACGACCCCGGCGAGCGTAAGCGAAGTCCGGGACGTGTAACCCGCCGTATTCGTTGACATGATCGAGCGGCAGCGAGGATGCTCGCCGCCATGTCCCTGTCGGCTTCGGAACGCGCGCGCTACCAACGGCACCTCGCACTCGCGGAGATCGGGACCGCGGGCCAGGAAAGGCTCAAAGCTGCACGAGTGCTGATCGTCGGCGCCGGCGGCCTGGGGTCGCCTGCGGCGCTGTACCTCGCCGCGGCGGGCTGTGGAACACTCGGGCTCCTCGATTTCGATCGCGTGGACCTCTCCAACCTGCAGCGTCAGGTGTTATTCGACTCCGCCGCCATTGCGAACCCCAAGGCCGATGCGGGCCGCGAGCGGCTGGTGGCCCTGAACTCCGAGATCCGCGTCAATGCCCACAACGTGGAACTCAAGGCCGCCAACGTGCGCGCCATGCTCGCCGGGTACGACGTCGTAGTTGACGGCACTGACCGGCTCTCGACCCGTTATCTGGTCAACGACGCCTGCGTGCTCTACGGCAAGGCGCTGGTGTCGGCGGCGATCCATCGGTTCGAAGGCCAGCTGATGACCTACGTGCCGAACCAGGGGCCGTGCTACCGGTGCCTGTTTCCGCAAGGGCGCGATGGCCTGGTTGCCAACTGCGCCGCGGCGGGTGTCCTCGGGGTGCTGCCGGGCGTGCTCGGTACGCTACAGGCAACCGAGGCGATCAAGCTCATCACCGGCGTGGGCGAGCCGCTCACCGGCCGGCTCCTCACCTACGACGCACTCGAGATGCGCTTCCAGGAA
This sequence comes from Gammaproteobacteria bacterium, assembly GCA_003156695.1. Taxonomy (GTDB): domain Bacteria; phylum Pseudomonadota; class Gammaproteobacteria; order Steroidobacterales; family Steroidobacteraceae; genus 13-2-20CM-66-19. Next base: position 10,975 of record PMHN01000260.1, on the reverse strand, counting down.
TTTCGTGTCAGCCGCCGGCGTGACTGCGCGGTGTGCGGCGATGCGCCCAGCATCACCGAGCCACGCGATGAAGAGCCTGCGGGTGCCACTGCAGCTCCCGGTGGCGTGCGGCGGCTGTCGGCGAGCGAGCTGCGTTCACTGCTGCAAACCGGGACTGCGCTCCTCGTCGACGTGCGTGAACCCTACGAGTTCAACGCCGGACATCTCGCCGGCTCGCGTCACATCCCGCTGGGCGAGCTGCCACGACGCCTCGCCGAGATCCCGAAAAGTGCCGCCCCGGTGTTCATCTGCAGAAGCGGCGGCCGCTCGCTTGCCGCCTGCTCGATGGCGCTGGAAGCAGGAATCGCTTCACCCGCAAATCTCGAGGGAGGCTTGCAGGCCTGGGCTCGCGAAGTGGATCCCACGCTCGACGTCGCTTGAAAATCCTCGCTAGCCGTGATCAGTGCTGTGGCGGGATTTCGCAAACGCCGGTGTCGACGCCGCCTGACTATCCAGGACGACGCGCCGCTTGAGCAGTTCCAGCGCCGCGCGCGGCTCATCGACGAACTCGAACAGCTTCAGGTCCTCGGCGGATATGGTGCCGTGGCGTACCAGAGCGTCGAAGTTGACGACTTCCTTCCAGTACGCGGAGCCGTAGAGGAACACCGGGATCGAGCGAGCGATCTTGCGTGTCTGCGCGAGGGTGAGGATCTCGAACAGCTCATCGAAGGTGCCGAAGCCCCCTGGGAAGGCGATGAGCGCGCGCGCCAGGTGCGCAAACCACAGCTTGCGCATGAAAAAGTAATGGAACTCGAAGCACAGTTCCGGAGTGATGTAGGGATTGGGGCGCTGCTCGTGCGGCAGTCCGATGTTGAGCCCCACGGTGCGGCCACCGGCGAGTGCGGCGCCCTTGTTGGCGGCCTCCATGATCCCAGGGCCGCCGCCTGAGCAGACCACGAGCGGCTCGCCCGGCAGAGTCTTATTCCATTCGGTCACCAGCCGTGCGAGCTCGACCGCTTCATCCAGGTAACGCCCGAGCGGCCCGTCCGCACGGATACGCGCGGACCCAAAGAACACCACCGTGGCCGTGACGCCGCAGGTGCCGAAAGCGCGCAGCGGCGCGAGGTACTCCGAGACGATGCGCACCGGTCGCCCCTCGTCTGAGTCAATGAACTTCGGATCGTGATAGGCCAGCAGGGGTGTGTGGTTCATAGGCTGGCACTCTAACGAATTCAGCTGCCCGCGTGCGACACTGCATTTTTCCTTAACGGAGCCCGGCTCTTGCATGCCCGGAAGCTGACTGCGTCCCGCGCCGTACCGGCAGTGGCCGCGCTCGCCGCATTGGCAGCAGGCAACGCCGGCGGCGCACCCGCAACCGCAGCTCCTGCGAGTGCGCAGGACCTGCCGCCCTTGAGCGCCGCCACTTCGCTCCTGGTCGTGGCGCCGCATCCGGACGATGAGACTTTGTGCTGCGCCGGTCTCATGCAGCGCGTGGTGCGCGCCGGCGGACGCGTGAGCGTGGTATGGATCACCAGCGGCGATGCTTCAGAGCTCGACATGCTGCTCATCGAGCACCGTGTGTTCGCACCGGCAAAGGCGCGGGATCTCGCGGCGCGGCGCATGCGCGAGGCGCGCGCGGCAACCGGGATGCTCGGCGTGCCGGCGGAGCGGCAGCTATTCCTGGGCTATCCCGACCGTGGCGTACTCAAGCTCCTCACGAGCAACCGCTCCACTGCCTACACTTCCGGATTCACCGGCGCGACGGCAGTCCCTTACTCCGACGCGCTGTTTGCGGGTCATCCTTACACCGGCGAGAGTCTCGAACGTGATTTTGCCGCGGTGCTGACGCGCGTGGCGCCGACACTCGTCCTGGCGCCGAGCCCCCGCGACACTCACCCGGATCATCGCGCGGCGGGACTCCTCGCTACCGCGGCCATGGCGCGCCTGGCGGGCGGCGCGCAGCTGCGCTACTGGATCGTGCACGGCGGCGAGGGCTGGCCAAGTCCGCGCGGGCTCGAGCCGGGACTGCCACTCACTCCTGCGCCGCGCATCCGCGGCGTGACGCCCGCGGTTTTCGCGCTCGAACCCGCGGAAGAGGATCGCAAGCTCGCGGCGGTGCGCGCCTACGACACCCAGATGCGGACGCTCGCACCGTTTCTGCTCGCCTTCGTGCGCAGCACCGAGTTGTTCGCTGCCAACCCCTGAGGCGCCTTCACGGCCCGCGCCAGCGGTCAAGCCAGCCATCCAGCACGCCGGCGATACGCTCGCGTAGTCGATCGAGCCACGCTCGCTCCCGCCAGTAGCGGCGGCTCAACTCCAACGAGGCGGCGAAGTCCGCCGTGAACAAGGCCGCCGCCGCATCGCTGGCGCCGCGGTCGACGATCTCCTGGTTGGCTTCCAGATTCCACCTGAAGGACCAGCGGTCGAGATTGCTCGAACCGATCGATACCCAGTCGTCGCAGAGGATCATCTTGGCGTGCAGCATGCGCGGCTGATACTCGAAAATCCGCACGCCGTTGCGCAGCAGCTTGCCGTAGAAGCGGCGCGCTGCCTGCCGCACCCAGGGGTGATCGGTGCGCGTACCGGGCACCAGCAACCGTACGTCCACTCCGCGACGCGCCGCCCGCCGCAGTGCCTTGCGAAAACGGCGCGACGGCACGAAGTAGGCGCTCATGACCCAGGCGCGCCCCCGCGCCGCCTCGAAGCGGCGGATCACGTCGTTGGCGAGGGTCGAGCGTTGGCGCGCCTCACTTAACGCCAGCCGGCCCGCAGCGCCGTCGGCGTGCGGCGCCGCCGGCGGCGACGCCGCGAGCAGCAGTTCACTCCCGCAGCGCCGCCAGGTCTCGGCGAAGGCGTGCTGCCAGTCCGTGAGCACGGGACCGGCGATTTGCAGCATGATCTCGTGCCACGGCGGCTCACCGGCAGTGCCGGTCGCAAACTCATCCGTGAGACCCGCACCACCGACGAAGGCCATCCGCCCGTCGATGAGCAGCAGCTTCCTGTGATCGCGCCGGAAGTTCAGCAGGCGATTCTGCAGACGCAGGGGGTTGAAGAAGCGCAGCTCCACGCCGGCGGCCAGCAGGCGCGCCCGATCTGCGCGCGCGAGCCCGAGCGCGCCGAAGCTATCAAACACCGCGCACACCCGCACGCCGCGGGCACGGGCCTGCGAGAGCGCCTCGATAAAGCGCGTCGCGATGGCGCCCGAATTCACCAGGTACAGCTCCAGCAGCACATAGGCGCGCGCGCTACCGATCGCCTCCAGCATGCGCGCGAAGAACCGCGCGCCATCATCCAGGAACTCAAATGCGTTGCCCGGTCGCCATGGCCAGGCGGTGGTTGTAGATTGCTGCATCTCCCGCTGGCCCGTCATGAGCGAACAATGACCGACCTTAGGATCAGACGCCAGCGCGCGGCAGCGCTGCTCGTGATGCTCGCGCCGTTGGCTTGCGCGGCCGACGTGGCCGACGCGGTCAACAGCGTGCGTGCGCGCGGTTGTGAGGGGCGCCCCGGCGGCACGGCGCCGCTGCGCACGAGCGCCACGCTCGACGAGGTGGCGCGGCAGCTCGCGGCCGGTGCGCCATTAGGCGTTGCCCTGCAGCGCGCGCACTACCACGCCGTCAGCTCGTTCTCGGTCAGCGTCTCGGGCGTGCCGCCGGGCGGCGATGTGGCGCGCATCCTCGCACAGCAGTTCTGCCAGCAGAGCACCAATCCCGCGTTTCGCGAAATCGGCGTCGCGCGCCGCGGTGCGGATGTGCGGCTGGCGTTCGCCGAGCCGTTCTCGCCGCCCACGCGACAGGACGCGGCCGCGATCAGTCGCCGGGTGCTGCAGCTTACGAACACGGCGCGCGCGCAGTCGCGCCGCTGTGGGCTGCTGGCCTTTGCCGCAGCCCCCCCGCTGAACCTCAACGCCACCCTCGAGCGCGCGGCGCTCGCATACGCGCAGGAGCTGGCGAGTCACGGCTACATGGACCACACCGGCCGCGACGGCAGCTCGCCGGCGCAACGCGTGACGCGCAGCGGCTACCGCTGGCGCGAAACGGGCGAGAACCTCGCCAGCGGCATCATGACCCCTGATGAAGTGGTCGCAGGGTGGCTTGGGAGCCCGCATCACTGCGCCAACCTGATGGACCCGGCGTTCACCGAAGTGGGAGTCGGGTTCGGTGTGAATGCGCGCGACGAGCGCGGCGTCTACTGGGCCATGGAGTTTGGCAGGCCGNNGCAGGCCGCCGTGAGCCTACGCAGTAACGTCGCCGTGGTGTTCGAGAGTCACCACGGTGCCCGCCACGATGTACAGCACGGCGAACCATGCAAGGCCGTGAGTAAAGAAAATCTGCAGCAGCATGTAGATGGACGGAATGCGCGCCATGAAATCTATGGCCTGCACGCCGCCGATCAGCGTCCCGGCGGCTGCGCACAAGAGCAGCACCGGGCCTGCCGGCGGCCGGCCGAGGTGCGCATCCGGCGGCAGGGGGTTGGGTGTGGGCAAGCGCCAGTACCACACGGCGAGGATCGCCAACCCCGCTATGGAGCTCAAATACTGGAGTGCGCGGTTGACCGTCGTGTCGTAGGTGCCGACCAAAAAGTCCGCGTGCAGCTCGGCGTAGTGCCGCACAACCCAACCGTCGCCGTGCGTGAAGGAATCCCACAAGAGGTGCGACCACGCGCCAATGAGTATCGATAGCGGCGCAAACAGCCACTCCACCGGGCGCTTCCCAAACGGCTCGATGGCACGCAGGCACAGCCAGCGTGCCCGCGGGGTCAGGAGCGCCGTCAGGGGCGCGCGCAGCAGGTAGCAAAACGCAAGGACGCCTAAGCACAGCGGCACGCACACCCGCCAGGAGGCGCCAAGAGTGTGGGTGTCGGGAAACCAGGCGCGCACGCTCCATGGCAGGTAGTGCGAGAAATCCGGGGCCATGGCCCCCAACACCAGCGGCACCGTGCGCAACGGTTTCAGACGCCGCAGTGGCAGGATCGCAGCTGGATGGGACAGCGTGAATGGCACGCTGCGCTCGTCAGCCCGCGGCGCGCGCCGCGGGCGCCACGCGGATGCTGTAATCCTTACCGGCCCACTGGCCGCCGCCGCGTTTAAACGTCAGATCAATGCGCCGCCCGGCGCGCAGACGCGGCGTGTCGATCGTGACCACGTGCAGTCCGAGTGAGTTAGCGGTGGTGTCCTGATCGCGCACCTCCTGCCAGCCATCCAGTCCCCAGTGGACCGTGCCAGGTTCACGCAGCGCGACCGTGAGCGTGCAGCCTTCGGGCAGCTCCCCGATAGGCGCTTGCTCACACCAGATGGCCCGGGTGAGTGCGGGCCGTTCGCCGCGATAACGCTCCCACGCCGCCGTGGGTCGATCGAACGGCCGCTTCAGGCCCCGCGAGATAACGAGTTTCAGATACTCCGCGTGCGCCCACACCAGGGGCATTGCGGCTCCGGTGGGCCTGCCCGGCTCAAGACCGCGCGCCGCGATCGCCGGCGCATCCCAGATCTGCTCCGGCAGCATGCCGCCGGGCGATGCCATGCGCGCCATGGCGGCGATGAGCGGCAGCGGATCGCGGCCAGCGACGATTTCGTAGTGACCGCGCTCGCCGGTCAGCAGGGGCCACGCGCGGCCGCGGCCGGTACCGTCGTAGGGGCTGCCGTCCGCGTGCTCGCCGTAACCGTCGCCGTTGTAGCGGTGCCAGCAGGGACCTGCGGGCGTGTCGACTTTCAGCAGCGCATCCGCCACGCGCACCGTGGCGGCGATCAGCGGATCATCCGCGCGGCGCAACCCGAAGCGCACCAGCTGCAGGAAGTCGACGCCGACCTGCTCGGCGGCCGGCAGATTCGGATCGTGCGCGCGGTTCTTGATCGCGAGCACGCCATCCTTCGGGAAGCGGTCGGTGAGGGCCTGCGGCGGAGCGACGCGCACGTAGTAGCCAGGCACACCGATGCGGCGCGCCAACGCCGTGTCGCTGACCGTGGTCCAGTCCTCGAGGCACGCATTCCAGTAGTCGGCGAACGCGAGCGCGAGTTCGCAGCCGTCGGCCGGCAGGTAACGGGCGCCTGCGACCAGCGCCGCGATGCACACCGCGAGCGTGAAGGTGTTGAGACCGGCGTCCTCCTCCCAGCGATCCTGGTCGCTCACAGGTCCCGTGCGAACCAGGAAGGCGAGCGCGCGCCGCACCATGTCGCCAACCTCGGTGCCGTCCAGCGCATTGCGCTCCTGGAGCGCCGCGGCGAGCAGCACCGGAAAGGCAGCCTCATCGAGCTGAATGCCCGACCAGTAGCCCGCGCCACCGAGCCATTGATTCTGGTTCCAGTGTCCGTCGGCGTTCTGCGTCGACAGCAGGTAGCGCAGCGTGTTGTGTGCCTCGCGCACGGCGCCCACGGCGAGCAGCGCACCGGCGCATTCCACCAGGTCGCGCGGCCACACCAGGTGGTAACCCTCGCGCTCCTCGTGCGTATTGCCCCAGGGTACGCTTAAGGAGGCGACCATCGCGCCCGGATAAGTCTTGTCGCGATGAGCGCGCAGCACCATCGTGGAAATACGAAATTGCTCGGCGCAGGCATCCGGTAGATCAGCGGGCAGGGTGCTCTCGGGCTCGCAGTTGGCATGCCAGCGCGTCCACGTGGTCAGCTGCCGCTCCCAGGAGCTCTCGAACGGCTCGCACAGCGCGGTAAGCGCCAGCGTCGCGGCCGATTCGGCGCTGCTGCCAAAGCCCAGCGCCAGGACCGCCTGGCGTGGCAACTCGCCTACGAGTGCCACGTTGCCGGGGCCTGCCTGGTCGTACTCCCAGGTCATCGCACCGTGTTGGGTGAAGTCCTGCCAGCCGTCGCTGTGACCGGAAATCCCGGCGCTCGCGCGTCCCCAGGCATCCACCTGTTGCCCGGTCACGGCGGCGAGCGCCAACCCATACGAACCCTGCTGCGCCCACAGGAGCTTGCGATTGCGGTGCTGGGCAACCTGTGCGTGATTGTTCAGACCCGTGCCGCCCAGGTGCGGCGCGAGCAGCGCATAGGGACGCAGGAGCGCGTCCCCGGTGAGGGTGACCTCTATCAGCAGCACGTCGCGGTCATCACACGGGGCCACGCGCAGCGCCAGCTCGAAGCGCGCATGGCGGTGGAGGATGTGCACCGCCGGGGCCCCGGGGGCGCCGAGCTTCACCACGTGCTTCCACAGGCGTTTTACCTCGACCCAGAAACCCGCGCCGTCGGCGACGATGAACCCGAGGTCGCGGATCTGCGGCAAGTCGACGCGCGGGTAGTACACCTCGTTGATGACGCCACCGCCGATGGTGAACCACAGCCGTGAGGAGCCGAGCGAGCAGCCGACCATTTCCTTGGCGCTGCTGCTCCAGGTAGGACTAAGTCCGGGTGCCCCCGGCGCCGCGCTCATCCGTCAGCCGCCGCGACGCCACATGCGCAGCCCGCCGATGAACGCGTTCTTGTTGTCACCGAGACGCACGTTGCGCGGCAGCCGCTTCATGCGCACGGCGTTGCCGCCTCCCAGGACGACGTAGTCGGCCTCGAAGGCCGCCTGCAGGTGCGCGATGATATCGAGCACCGACTGGCGCCATTTGCGGTTGCCGCGGCGTTCGCGGCCGGCTTCACCGACATATTCCTCGTACGAGCGACCGCGCTTGTAGGGCAGATGCCCAAACTCCGTCGCCTCCAGCTCGCCGTCGATAATGAGCGCGACGCCAAGTCCGGTGCCGAGCCCGAGAAACAGCATGCTCCCGCCGCGGTAACTGCCGATGGCCTGCATGGCCGCGTCGTTCACGATCCTCACGGGCTTGCCGAAGGCTCTCGCGAAGTCAAAGCCCACCCAGCGCCCGCCAAGATTGTGTGGCTCGGCCGCAATCCGCCCCCGCAGCACCATCCCCGGGTAGCCCATCGAGACCACATCATAGGGGGTACCGCGAGTGAGCCTGCGGATCTCGCGCACCATGTAGGCGGGGTCCATGTTCGGCCCGGAGACGAATTTCTGGACCTTGCCGTGCGCGTCGACGCGCAGTTTCACGTGGGCGCCGCCGACGTCAATGACGAGGATGCGGCGGGGAGCCCCGGCGGCCGAAGTCTTCTTACTGGCAGGCATCGCTCGATTCTCTCCGGAAACCGAGTCCTTGGCCACCGCCGCCGCGGCGCCAGGGGCTTACGGACGCCTGGGTAACAAGCGTCTCGTCGTGGCCTGCGAGCGCTCCACCGCAGCGCCGCTGTGCAGGGGATGCCGGTCGTATAAACTAGGCCAATGAATCACCCGCATGGACTCATCCTGGTACTTGCCCTGGGGCTGTGCAGTTGCACGGGCGCGGATTTCAAGGGCAACAGCAGCTCCTCCAGCGACTCGTCCGCGGACGACTCCTCACACACTCACCACTCCGACGGCGACACCACGCGGGTGATGGGATCGGTCGACATCGGCGCGGGCGAACACGCAGGGGACGTCTCCACGGTCAATGGCGGCATCAACATCGGCGAGAACGCCGTTGTCGGCAAGGTTCAGACGGTCAATGGCGGCATCACGGTAGAACAACACGCCACCGCCGTCAGCGTCGGAACCGTCAACGGCGGCATTCGCGTCAACGACGGCGCCGGCATCAGCGGCACGGTGCAGACCGTCAACGGCTCGCNNAAAAGTGGGTTGAGCAACATCAACGGCGCGATCGGGGTTGCGGCCGCGCACATCGGCGGTGACATCAGCACCGTGACCGGCGATATCCGCATCGGCCCGAACGCGCACGTCGACGGCGGCATCCACGTTGAGAAGAACAACAGCTGGTTCCACATGGGATCCGACGTGCCGACAGTCGTGATCGGGCCGGGCTCGGTGGTGAAGGGCACGCTCAGATTCGACCGCGAGGTGCATTTGTACGTGAGCGACCGCGCTACCATCGGCGCGGTGCAGGGCGCCACGGTCAATAAGTTCACCGGCGACCAACCCTCCACCTGAGGCAGTCGGCGGCGTCGCGCGCGCGGCGGGTTTCAGAACAGGCCGCTTATCCGGCCGTTGTCATCCACGTCGATGGAGTTGGCGGCCGGCACCTTCGGCAGGCCTGGCATGGTCATGATGTCGCCGCAGATCATGATCACGAATTCCGCGCCGGCGGCGAGCCGCACCTCACGGATGTTGACCACGTGCTGCGAGGGCGCGCCACGCAGCTTCGGGTCGGTCGAGAACGAGTACTGCGTCTTGGCAACGCACACCGGGTAGTGCCCGTAGCCGCCCTCCTGCAGCGCACGGATCTGCGCGCGCACCCGCGTGTCGGCGGTGATATCGGTGGCATGGTAGATCTGGGTCGCGATCGCCTTCATCTTGTCCCACAGAGTCGCGGCATCCTCGTACACGAAGCGAAAGCTATTGGGCCCCGCTGCGAGCCGCACCACTTCGCGCGCAACCTCGAGCGCGCCGCGACCGCCTTGCGCGTAGTGCGTCGCCGGGATCACGCGCACGCCGTGGGGGGCGATGCGGTCGATGAGCAGCTGGATCTCGCGCTCGCTGTCCTCGGCGCGGCGGTTGATGGCCACCACGCACGGCAGGCCGAAGCGGTTGCGGACATTGTCTATGTGCCGCTCGAGATTGACCGCGCCCTTGTCGAGGGCGGCGAGATCCTCCTTGCCAAGCTCGGCCAGCTCGACACCGCCGTGGTATTTCAGCGCGCGTATGGTGGCGACGATCACCGCCGCGCACGGCGCAAGCCCGGCCTTGCGGCACTTGATGTCGACGAACTTCTCCGCCCCGAGATCCGCTCCGAACCCCGCCTCGGTGACGACGTAATCGGCGAGCTTCAGTGCCGTGCGGGTGGCGATCGCTGAATTACAGCCGTGCGCGATGTTGGCGAACGGCCCGCCGTGGATGAAGGCCGGGTTGTTCTCGAGCGTCTGCACGAGGTTCGGCGCCAGCGCGGTTTTCAACAGCGCCGCCATCGCGCCGTGCGCCTTAAGATCGCTCGCCAGCACCGGGGTATTGTCGGCGCGGTAGCCGGCCACGATCCGGCCGAGCCGCTCGCGCAAGTCGTGCAGGCTGCTGGCCAGACACAGGATGGCCATGACCTCGGAGGCTACGACGATGTCAAAACCATCCTCGCGCGGCACGCCGTTGGCGGTGCCGCCAAGTCCGACGACGATCTCGCGCAGCGCACGGTCGTTCACATCCAGCACGCGCCGCCAGGTGATGCGGCGCACGTCCAGGCCGAGCTGGTTGCCGTGGTGGATGTGGTTGTCGATGAGGGCCGCCAGCAGGTTGTTGGCAAGGCCCACGGCGGCGAAGTCGCCGGTGAAATGCAGGTTGATGTCTTCCATCGGCACGANNCCTTCATGCCGAACACCGGCCCCAGCGCGGGTTCCCGCAGGCAGACGATGGCGCTATGGCCGAGTTGATTCAGCGCATCTCCCAGACCCACGGTCATGGTGGTCTTGCCCTCCCCGGCGGGCGTCGGGGATACGGCCGTGACGAGCACCAGTTTGCCGCTGGGCCGATCGTTGAGGCGCGCGACGTAGTCCAGCGACAGCTTCGCCTTGTAGTGCCCGTACGGTTCGAGAGCCGCTAACGGGATTCCCAGCCGCTCCTGCGCCAGCTCCACGATGGGCCGCATGCTGGCGCGCTGGGCAATTTCTATGTTGGTTGGGGTGGAAGCCATGCTGGAAGTGACCGCGCCGCGCATCTTACCTGAAGTTCCGCACGCGGCATGGCTGCCGCCGTACAATCCCACCGCGATGTTGTGGCTGAAGGCCTTCCATATTGTGTTCGTGGTGACCTGGTTCGCCGGCCTGTTCTATNNACCCTCCTCGCCATGCTCCTGGGCACGGCGATGATCATCGCCGCACCGGCCTTCCTCGCCACGCCCTGGATGCACGCCAAGCTGCCATTGGTCGCGGTGCTCATCGCCTACCACGCGTGGTGCTATCGCCTGATGGTGGCGCTACGCGGCGGTGCCGCGGGCCACTCGCAGCGCTGGTACCGCTGGTTCAACGAGATTCCGGGCGTGCTGCTCATCGCGATCGTCGTGCTGGCGGTGG